>DEUO01000066.1 GCA_002362595.1 Caryophanales bacterium UBA3260 | reverse complement strand
TTAATACAGAAATAAAATTACTATTTTTATATCTTTTTAAACGTTTTAGACAAATATTGTTTTTATCTTTTGTTCCATATACAAATGTTATTTTAGATTGATTTTTAGGACTTAAATTATGGATTCTTACATTATAACATGTTTCAACTATATTTTTTAAACTTCTTTCATTCATTAATGGAGCTACATCTTTTTGATATTCACCTAAAAAGGGAAAAGCTTCATTTAATATATTAGTGCGAGTATTTTTATTTTTTAATACATTGATTATTGTATTGCGATATTCTTTATATATGAATCTTTTTATTATATAAGGAAATTTTAATAATGGAGCACTATCTATAATTACTTTATCAATAAAATCAGTATTTTTATAGAAATAATCATATGCAATATTACCACCGATTGAAAAACCAATCATTAAGTCTATTTTGTTTATATTATGACTTTTAAAATAGATTGATAGTTCTAGTTCTTCTTTTTGGATAGAGACATAAGTTGAATTAGGATAGTGACCACTTAGTATTGGAATTATTATATAATAATCTTTAGATAATTTAGTTATTAATTTATTAAAAATTGTATTATCAGAAAATAAGGGATGTAATAAAACAAGTTTTCTTTTTTCAAAATTACCATATGTTTTTATTATCATAAACCAATACCTCCCATTACGCTAAGTATAACATAATTTTTAATATTGATGTTTTTTTTCAAAAAAAAAAGTAGAAATTTTTCTACTTTTTGATTAAATTTTATTGAATCTATTATTCTTTTTAGCAATTGCAATAGCACCGATAGCAATTAGAGCACCAGCTGTTAAAACAGCATATGATGTGAATGCTCCTGTTTCTGGAGTATGTCCTGGATTTGGATTTTCAGAAACTTTTTCTTTATGAAGTTCAGTACATGCGTTTGGACGAGCTAAATCATCACTTGCTCCTGCTGTACTACCATTCATATCTAAACTTGCATATTTACTTGCATCAGCTATTCCCCATGCTTTAACACATACACTACCACAATCTCCAGTTGTTGATGCACCATCTTTTAAAACAACAACATAATTTCCTATAATACCATAATCTGCATAGTTTGGAATTACTCTCTTATTTAATTCAGTATTACTTCTTATTGAAGAAGGCGTAAAAGCATTTGTTGTACCTGTACTATAAAAAGTAGCACATGCATAATCACTTATTGTTTTGTCTGTAAGGCCACTATTTGAAGCCCAATCATTATTTCTTAAACAACGAACTTGATCAAGTCCTGTAGGTAAAGCTGTACCTTTAACGCTTTTCCAAGTATTACCTGATCCATTAACACTTTGATCCTTAACGAACGCTGTATCTGTACCACTAACAATTGATTCAGCTCCTTCAATTACCAAGTCTTTAGTAGTAAATAAAGCTGTAACATATCCATGAATTGATGAACTTGCATCACCATCTGGTTTTCCTATTATATAGCATTTAGATTTTGTATCCTTATTTACTGTAGCTGGATTACAAACAATAGCAGTTGTTTTTGAAATTGTGAATCCGGCAGCATTAACAGTAGTTACGCCAACAATAGCACATAAACTCAAAACTAGCATTAATGTTAAATTTTTTAATTTTTTCATAATAAAACCTCTCTTTAAATATCTTTCCCTTATTCTGCTTATATTATAACATGTTTTTATATATAGTGTTAACTTTTTTTAAAATTTTACATTTTATGTTTCAGACATTTACATTTTATGTTATTATATAATAGATAGAATAAAAATGGTGAGTAATATGAAGAAAATAACAATTACAATTAAAGACAATTCTCTTATTTTTAAGTATCGTACTAATAAGCCAGTTGAAGCGAACTTATTGAATACTAATGTTATATCTAATGATCAATTAGTTTTTAGTGATGAATATATTTTAGAAAATATGAAAATAGTTTCATTATTTATTGGCGATTTAGTAAAAGAAAGAGGAATTACTCATATTGTAGCTAGTAATAATGAGCTTGCTCTTCTTATTATGCATATTTTAAAAAGAATTCCAGCAATAGATGAATTTACGATTGATGGCGATGAAAATATTACGTTTGCACTTTGTGAAGAGATAATTAAGCTTAAAACTATAAAAAAAGTTAATTGTTATAGTATTCCACAATTTTTAATCGAGAATTTAGATTCTCATAATATTAAGGTAGAATCAAGATATGAAGTTTTATTTACTAGTGATTTTATGGCAGAAAATAATTTAACTTCTTTTTCAAAGATATACTATAAAACTAATATAAGAATTGGTGAAGTTCTAAATAGTGATGATATTAATGATATTAGATCTTTTTTTGCTATTAATAAATATTTAAAAATTGTTCATTTTGAGAAATATTCTGTGGATAACATTAAAGTTATCATCAAATTAATTAAGGAGTTTAAGTTAAAGAATATTCTTATACAGATACATGATGATTTAGATGAAAATCAAGATATTAGCGAATTAAAAAGAATTAATAAAGAATTAAAGAAGAAGTTTAAGACAAAAATTACTTTAGTTTATTCAAAAGATTATTTAGAAAGAAATTATTTACAACAAGTTATATTTACGACTGTTAAATTATGTGCTGTTATAATATTTACAATGGTATTAGCTGTTTTAGGATATATTGGAGTTAATAATTATCAATCAAAAGTTAAAGTAAACTATATTATTAAAGAATTAGAAAATGTAATGAATGAGGAACCTAGTGAAGAAAAAGATAAAACTGGAGTTGATACTGATTCATCAATGATTAATTCTTATAATAAGATATATGAAATTAATTCAGATATGAGTGGTTGGGTAAATGTTCCTGGTACTAATATCAACTACCCTGTTGTTAAAGCTAAAGATAATAGTTATTATTTAACACGTAATATATATAAAGAAACTGATTATAATGGTTGGGTATTTATGGATTATCGTAATAAGGGTGACTTTAGTGATGATAATACAATATTATATGCGCATAATAGATATTCTAATGGTTTAATGTTTGGAACACTTACTAATTTAAGAAAAAGCAGATGGCAAGATAATAAGAATAATTGGAATATAAAATTTAATAATCTTTATAAAGAAGGTACTTGGAAAGTATTCTCTATATATGGAATTGAAGTTACAAGTGATTATTTAATTACTAATTTCTTAAATCCAGATGATAAACAAGCATTTATAGATATGTTAAAAAGTAGAAGTGAATATAATTTCGATACTAATGTAACAGTAAATGATAAAATATTAACATTATCAACGTGTCTTGATACAAATGAAAGATTTGTTGTACATGCTGTTTTAGTAAAATAACATAAGTATTATTATGTTATTTTTATTCATGCTAATTCTTTAAGTTATAAAGGTAACATGGTATAATAATAAGGGATAATATGGAGGGGTTCTTATGAATGCAACCGATTATAAAAAAATATTAGAAGAGATTGTTCATGATAATTTATATGTATCTTCTAAAGTTAGTGAAGATGAAAACAAAAAGATTGATGAGATAAAAGAATATTTAAAAACGAGTTCTAATATAATTGATGATATTAGATTAATAGTATCTTCAAGAAATAACGAAAACTATTTTGCGTATGATGAATATATTAATGACTTTTTACTAAGTTGTGATATAGAAATGAAAAAAAATAT
>DEUO01000152.1 GCA_002362595.1 Caryophanales bacterium UBA3260 | reverse complement strand
TAGGTTGTATTAAAGGGTTAAATAACCAGGCATAAATAAAACCAATAAAGACAGGGATAAGGATTGTTAGTATTTTACTTATAAAGGAAATTATTTTTGTATATTTAACAATAAAAGTTATTAAGATAATAGCTAGTAGAAATAATACAAGTTCTTTTAATTTTTTTTCATTCATAATATTTCTCCAATTTATAAAGGACCATGTTATTTGGTCCTACATTTCGTCAATTATACAGTAAGTATTATTAGCTATTTTTTCTTTAATACAACCTATTACAATACCAGAAAGCATTGATAGTGTACTTGCTCCTAATAGAATTAGAAGGTCTTTTTTATTCATGTTTTTCATAATTTCACCTCTAATAATTATTATCATCAGGAGTTAAAAATTTATTCATTAATTGTTCGCGAAGATGAGTTTTACGATTGTTTGAGTAATCATTATTTACAGCCATTAGGAAACTTTCTTCTTCGCCAATTATTATTAGGCTTTTTTTAGCTCTTGAAACACCTGTATATATTAATTTATTATAAAGCATCTTAAAATATGACTTAGATACTGGCATTATTACGTGAGCAAATTCTGAACCTTGACTTTTATGAATGGTAATAGCGTAAGCATGTTTTATGTTATTTAAATCTTCTTTATTGTATATAACTTGATTACCATCAAAATCAATTGTAAATACTTCTTTTTTCTTGGGAGATGTGATTGTATTTATACTTTTTATATAACCTATATCTCCATTAAAAATGTTGTTATCAGGATCATTTACTAATTGGAGAACTTTATCATGTTCACGATATACAACATCACCGTATTTACTTTCTTTTTTGGATTTGTCTTTAGGATTAAAGATGTCTTGGAGTAAGATATTAAGGTTGTCTATACCATTTTCACCACGATACATTGGAGCTAGTACTTGAATGTCTTCTTCTGTTAGGCCTTTTTCTCGGCTCATCTGGCATATGCGACGAATCATTTCTTTAATAGATGGTCCACTTGCTTTAAGGAAATTATAGTCATCTGTTTGGTGAGAAAATTCCTCACTTATGTCATGTTCTTTTATTTCTTTGGCAAGTATTGGAATATAAGAGTTATCACTTTGACGATAAATAGTTTCTAATGTTGTATGAGTAAACATATCTGATTCAATTAAATCATTTAAAATAAGACCTGGCCCTACGCTTGGTAATTGGTTGGCGTCTCCTACTAAAACTAATGTTATATTATGATTTAAGCCTCTTAATAGGGCATCAAATAGATATGTATCTATCATACTTACTTCATCAACGATAATTAGTTTTTGATAGTTTTTGTTGTATTCATTTATTTGAAATTCGTTTTTTTCTTTGTTCCACTTTAAGAAGCGATGAATTGTCATAGCAGGAAGTCCTGTTGAATCACTCATTTTCTTGGCTGCTCTTCCAGTTGGAGCTAGTAAGGCGATTACATTAGATACATCTTTATATGTAAGATTATGTATACGCATGTATAATTTAGCAATAGAATTTATGATAGTTGTTTTTCCTGTACCAGGTCCACCTGTTATAATACTTACACGATTAGTAAGAGCATTCTTAATGGCTTTTTTCTGATCTGTATTGTATTTTACATCGTATTCTAATTGAACTGATGCAATTAAGTCATCAAAATGAGATATCTTTTCTTTACTATGTTTACTAATTAAGGCTAAGTTCTCAGATATATTTTCTTCATATTCATAGTATTCTTGTAAAAAATAACAATTGTTTTCAATAGTTATATATTTTTCTGCATATAATTGTTCAAGATATATATCTAGTTGTTCTTCATCAACGAATATTTTGAATTCACTACGTAAATTAGAAAGTATTTCTTCTTTATATAGATATGTATCACCATTTTTAAATCCTAGTCTTTTAAAAGTCTCTATAATGCACGCTAATACTCTTTCTTCATCATCGGCATTTTTCATATTTAGAAAGATAGAATCTAGTTTAGTGAAGTCTATAATATCTATTAATTTATATAAGTTATTTTCGACTATTTCTAAAGAGCTTTCTCCCCATTTATTAAGGATAGATAAAGCTTCATTGATAGTAAAACCTAGTTTTTTTAAATTAACTATTATTTCATCTGTACTTTGATATTTAACAATTGAATTATAAATACGCTTGGCTTTTACTTCACTGATACCTGGTACTTTAAGTAATTCTTGATAGTCCTCTTTTATGATATTTAGTGCATTTTCTCCTAAAGTATTAACGATGTCTGTAGCTGTTTTTTCGCCACATCCTTTTATTAAATCACTTGATAGGAAAGATATTATGGCGTCTTTACCTTGGGGTTCTTCTCTTTCATAGCTAGATACTTGAAATTGGTTACCATATCTTTCATTAAAAACATAATTACCTATTAGTTTATAAAAGTCTTCTTTATTTACGTTTGCAAAGTAACCAGTAAAAGTTATTGTTTTATTAACATATATAGACATATCTTCGCTAGCTTCTTTGACTCTGAATAATCCAACTTTGTATCCATTATCAGATTCAAATATCATTTGTTTGAATTTTCCTCTTATATAATCCATATATACCACCTTATTAAATTTTACCACGAGCGAATAAAAAAAGCGAATGTTTTTTCGCCTTTTTAAATTTTATTTTTTTTATTAAATAAATCTAGCGCTTTATTAAATTCTTGTTTATCATCTAATAAATATAGCTCAGGAGTATTTTCATCAAGTAATTTTCTAATGCAAAAGTCAGCTGGATTCTTAATATTAGTTAAGTAGAAATATCCTTCTATTATGTCTATTACAATATAGTCTTTATCATCTTCTAATTTTATTGTATCTATATCTGTCATATTATTACCTAACTTTCTAATAATTTAGTAGAAAATAACAAATCATTAAGTTTCTTTTGGTATTTATCTTCATCTATCTTTTCGTCTTTTAAAACATTAAGATTATTGCAATATTCTGTGAATGTTAAAAAACTTGTTTTATTCATTTCATGTAATAAATTAAATAGTTTATTTAAAACATTTAAATAATCTGTAGTATATGCTCTTAAGCCATAATAAACGCCTAGTATGTATGCATCAAAGTTAGATTTTTCTTGATAATTAGAAGATATTATACCTAAGTCTATCCAGATTTTATCACGTTGTTTTGATTGTGTGTATGATTTTTTTATAATGTTAAATCCTTGTTCTAATTCTTTTATTTCACATCCTGTAAAATCAGGGTTTCTCAAATTATCGTAAAAGATATCAGGGTTATTACGAGAATATATAATATTTTTTTTTGCTTCTTCTAAGGTGGATTCTTTTACATTATTCTTTTTTACTTCGTTTATAGGAATAATTATTTTGTCTTCTTTTTTTTCGCCAGTACGGATATCTATGCTTGTATTCATAACACTTTTATTAATTGCATTGTCTTTTATTGAAAATCTTTTTTTTGCCATTGTTTTTGAACTTTTAGTGTCTGCCATTTTGTTCACTCTCCTATTATTAATAATACTACATATAATTTAGATAGTCAAAATAAGAAAAAAGAATGATAAACATTCTTATTTAGTTATTGTTTTTGATTGATTATATATACAGCTTGAATCAACGTATACTTCTCCATCTATTATTGTTGCATCTGGTGGTAGGTTATCTAAGCTATACTCAGTGTTTTTTAAATCTGTCAATCTTACTTTTATGCTATATTTATCTTCACTAGTTATTGTAGAGCCATCAGTTCCTACTAGTTCACCAGATATTGCTCCTGCTTCTAAAATATTTCCTTCTTTATCTGTTACTACGGCATTGGCAAATGGTGATGAAGAGAATGATATTTTACTAAAATAATCGCTATCATGAAGATAATTAGCAAATGTAACAAGGTTATTACGGAATGTTTGATGAGATGATGCTACAATGTCTCTATCTCCATATTCAGGTATGATTGGTAAATCAGCATCTTTATAATCTAAATAGTTATAATATGAGCTCATTACAGGTGCAAAGTAATCTGAATATGTATCGTCTGATAAGGTCTCAAAGTACTCGTATTCTGATTCGGAACATATATCTCTTACTTGACCCATGGCATAGTTAGCCCATTCAACTAGTATAACGTCACTAGCAGTATTTATAGTGTTTATATTATGTTCTTGGGCTACAACTACTGTGTCTATTGTTGGTGTATGAGGCTTTTCTGGAGTATCTATTATACCCATATATTTTAAAGCTCCTAAAGATACTACGGCTATTACAGCTGTTGCGGCAATTGTTCTACCTACTTGAAGGGCAAATCTTCTTCTATGACGAGCTTTTTTATTTTGTTCTATTTGACGTATTTGATCTCTATGTTCTCTTTGAGCAACTTCAGATACACCTCCTGAATATATTTCAAGTTTTTGGTATTCTCCGCCTCTCATGTTAAATCTTATATCACCAATTGGAATTTGATATTTTTCGTCCTTAAAAATATATCCATCGTGTGTTTCATAGCATATAACATTTATTCCTGTTTCTCTTTTTATTCTATCAATTAATTGATTAAGTACTCTTTCACTTAATGTATATTTATTAGTTATCATTATATCAATGTTATCGTTTTTTTCCATATTATCACCTTTACTATTTTTGATTACTTCCTTACTATAAAAGTATATAATAAATTATGCTTTTTTTCAATATTATTTGACAATTTAAAAAGTTGGCTCTAACCAACTTATTGTTTTTTACGCATCATTGTTTTTATAACAGCTTGAGAGATTTTTTCTTCACTGAAAGGCTTATTAATCATGTCAACTATTCCATATGTGAATGCTCTATTAATTGCTTCACTTGAAGATTCGCCACTTATAATAGTAACAGGCATTTTTTCCAGAAGGTCATTATCTGATAGATAATCTAATACGTCAAAGCCGTCTACTTTAGGCATATTTAGATCAAGAAGTATAGCTTGGATAAGGTCATCGTCTTTATGAGCTTTTATTATTTGAATTGCTTCGCTACCATTATTGGCAGATGCTATTTCATACGAATCATTAAAAATCTTTTTAACGAATGATCTTACTACTTCAGAATCATCAACAACTAGGATAATGTTACCATCTGTTATTTTTTCTGAGCTAGTTTCTTCAGTTTCTTCTATTTCATCGTCTGTTTCTTCGTCAAATGATGATTCAGTATCTTCATATCTTTCTTCTATATCTTCATCTGTATCATAAATATCGTCTTCGCCTTCTTCGGTAGATGGATATTCATTAAAATAAGTGAATACTATTTCTTTTACTCTTTCGCCTTCTGCTAATAGTTCATCATAGTGTTCTTTGACAAATTTCAAGTTATTTGATTTACTATGCATCTCATGGTCATAAGCGATACTTGCTAATTTCATAAAACCGAAATATTTACAATCACTTTTTAAAGAGTGAACAAAGATAGCATAATTAGGCATATCTTCCTCTTCATAATATTTTTTTATTTGTTCTAGTTTCCCAGTAATACCGTTTTTAAATTCTTTTAATGTTTCATTATATGTTTCAACATCACCAAATAGTTCTAGACTTTGTTCGATATCTACATCATTTTCTTTTAAGTAATTTATGTCTTTCATTTTTATCATCCTCATATCTGTTTTATCATATTAATTATTTTATTTCAAGAATTCATCAACAATTTTTTGTAATGATTCTTTACTAAATGGTTTTGACAAATGACCACTGAAGCCATGAGTATTTACTGCTTCATTTATTTGATCTGCTTTTTTAGAACTCATTAGGATAACGGGAATATTAAAGTTTTCAATTGACTTTAGATTATCCATTGTAGTATATCCATCCATTCCTGGCATTTCTTCATCTATAAAGACGAAGTCATATTTATTCATAATTAGTTCTTCAATGCATGCTGGGCCACTATTAACGGCAACTAATTGAATGTCTTGATACTCTTTTAGATTTGTTTGGGCTACTTTAATGTTTATTTCGTTATCATCAACAATTAAGACTTTTTTATTTGTATTTTGAGATTTTTTCTTTTTCTTTTTTTTCTTCTTTTTAGTTGGTTTTGTTTCTTCTAATGGATTTGTAGTTTTATTGTCTATCTTTTCATCTTTTACTTTTTGTTCTTTATTTTGTTCTTCAGGATTTATTTTTTCTATTTTATCAGTTATATCTAGGTAATCATTTTCAATAATTGATTTTGTTGCATATGAAGTATCTACTTTAGCTAGAGAGCTGTTTCTTTTATTCAGATATTTTTTAATAATACGCTCTAGTTCTAGTTTTTCAATAGGCTTAGCTAGGTAGTCGTTAAATCCAGATTCAAGGTATTCTTCTTTCATACCAGTTATAGCATTTGCAGTTAGAGCAATGACTGGTGTTTGAAATTCAGAAATGTTTTTTAGTTTTTGTAGAGTTTCTTTACCACTCATATGTGGCATCATGTCATCTAAGAATATTATGTCGTAATTTTCATTATTTTTAATTTTAGCAATACATTCCATACCACTAGTGCATGAATCAATGTTAAAGTTATATTTTTTTAATAAAACATTAGCTACTTTGATATTTAAATCGTTGTCATCGACAATTAGGATTCTAGCTCCGTTAGCGTCTATATGAATCGTCTCGGCTTGTGGTTCTATTTTTTCTAGTGGTTTATTTACTGATACAATACGTTGATCAATAGATATTGTAAATTTAGAGCCTTGACCATATATTGATTGAACAATTATTTTTCCATTCATTAGGTCAACTAATTTTTTAGTAATAGCAAGACCTAGTCCTGTACCTTCAATAGTCATTTGTTTTTCTACATCTAGTCTTTCAAACTTTGAGAATAGTTTTGAAATATTTTCTTCTTTAATGCCGATACCACTATCTTCAACAGAAATAATTAAACGACAGATGTTATCTTTAATTACTGATGAGACAGTAAAATTGATGTAACCTTCTTTAGTGTATTTAACGGCATTAGTTAGGATATTAAGAATTATTTGTTTTAGGCTTACATTATCGCCATATAAAACGTTTGGGATTGATTGATCGATGCTTACTTTGAAATCTAGACCTTTGTCACCGATACGAGCTTTGGTTAAGGCAACTAATTCGTCTAACATACTATGAATGTCATATTCTTTATTTATTATTTCTAGTTTATTAGCTTCTATTTTAGAAATATCAAGAATTCCGTTAACTATTTCTAGTAAGTTGTTTGAAGCGGTTAAAATGTCGTTTACTTTGTCTTTGGCAGAATCAGGGATGTTGTCTTCTTTTAGGGATTCAGAAAAGCCGACGATTGCGTTAAGTGGAGTTCTAATTTCGTGGGACATGTTGGATAGGAAGTCGGATTTGGCGTGGTTGGCTTTTTCAGCGGCTTCTTTGGCGAGTGAGACTTGTTCGAGCATTTTTACGTCTGGGTTTTCGATAGTGAAATACATAATTAATAATGTTGCAGCCTCTACTACAGTAATAAGTGTGAATTGAGGCATGATTTTTTGTATAAATGCAGCAATTGTTACACCAATTATTAATATAATCAAAGGAGCATATATTGTCGGTTTAACTTTTTTTATATTTTTGATTGTAAAAAATAAAGCAACAATTATACATATTACTGAAAGAATATAAACAATGCTTACCGCTGCTCCATGCGAATACATATATTCATCATAATATACTTTTAATGGCATAAATAGACTTAGTAAGGCAAAGATTATAAATATTAATAAAAAATATAAAGTAATTTTATTTTTTATTTTCTGGAAACGCTCTTCACCTATCGATATACAAATTGTATATATTAGAAAAAGAAGACAATATACACAAAGATAAGTTAAGTATAATCTATTAGATAAAAGATTTAAAAAACTATTTGGTCCATATGTTTTGCAGAAAAAAATACAAAGAAGTTCCAAAGTTAATCCTAATATATTTGTAATTAATAAATATTTATATATTTTAAGCTCTGACGTATTAATATGTTTTTTATTTAGAAAAATAATTAAAAG
>DEUO01000046.1 GCA_002362595.1 Caryophanales bacterium UBA3260 | reverse complement strand
CCATTTTGTAAAAATATATGTAGTTATTGTGACTTTTGTAAAATGTATTATAATGGTCCTGCTGTAACTCAATATTTAAATGCACTTATTAAAGAAATAGAAGATAGATATTTAAAAGAAAAAATAAAAACTATTTATATTGGCGGAGGAACTCCATCTGCATTATCTATAAAAGATTTAACATATTTATTTTCTATAATAAAAAGATTAAATATTACAGATTTAGAAGAATTCAGTTTTGAATGTAATCTAGAAGATATAAATGAAGAATTATTAACTATTCTAAAAGAAGCTGGAGTAAACCGCTTAAGTATCGGAATCCAATCTTTTAATGAAAAAAAATTAGAATTTATGGAACGTCACCATGACTTTGATGATGCTCTATCTAAATTCAAACTAATGCGTAAGATGGGCTTTAATAACATAAATGTTGATCTCATGTATGGAATTCCTGGCGAAACTCTAAAAGATTTGAAGAAAGATTTAGATTTATTCTTAAAATTAAAACCAGATCATATTAGTACATATTCTCTTATTGTTGAAGATAATACTAAAATCTCTAATCAAGGAGTATTACCAATCCCCGAAGAATTAGATGCTTCTATGTATGAATATATATGTGATAAATTAGAAGATAAAAAGTATCTTCACTATGAAATAAGCAATTTTGCTCTTGAAGGCCACGAATGTAAGCATAATCTTACTTATTGGAATAATGAAGAATACTATGGTTTTGGTCTAGGCGCTCATGGTTATATTCAAGGAGTAAGATATGAAAATACAAGAAGTATTAATAAATATATAAATGGTTCATATCTATTAAATGAAGAACTATTAAGTAAAGAAGATAAAATGTATAATGAATTAATGCTAGGATTTAGAAAAATGCAAGGAATAAATTTAAAAGAATTCTTTATTAAGTATGAAATAAATCTTCAAGAAGCTTACGACTTAAGAGAAGTTCTACGTGAAGAAGAGCTAATCGTCAATGGAGAATACATCTATGTAAATCCAGAATATATATATGTAATGAACGAAATATTAATAAAAATAATTTAAGAAGCTCTTTAGCTTCTTTTAAAATATTAAAAATATAGTTTTCATAATCATAAAATATGATATAATCTATCTTAAGAAGGTTGATAATATGAATGAAGAAGAATTAGAAAAGACAAAACCAATCGAAGTACTAAGTGAATTAAAGACTACACCAGTAAATGATAACCCTCCTGTTACTGAAACAAGAGAAGAAAAATATCAAGATAAAGAACTAATCGAAGAACAAAAAATAGCAGAAGAAGAAGCAGAAGAAGCTCTTGCTGAAAAAAATATTGCTGAAGCAGAAGCTCTTTTAAAACAAGAAAATCAAGTATCAGAACCTGCTATTCAAGAAAAGAAAGAAGGTGTTCTAAGCAAGATCAAGAATAAATGGAACAACCTAGAAAAAAAGAAAAAAATATTAGCCGTAGTTATAGCTATCTTACTTCTTATTCTAATAACTATTTTAATAGTATATTTAGTAACTAAGAAAGACGAACCAACTTCAACACCGAAAGAACCACAGCCAAACAAAGTAGAAGAAGCTCCAGTAATAACAGATAACTTCTATTATCGCGATGGCAAATTATATTTTACCGATGAAAAAGAAGAAGTTCTTGGTAATTACGAATGTGAAAATAAAGATAGTAACTTATGCTACGTTGCATATAACGACAATCGTGATCATTTCGACTCTCCAAAACTTCAAGATGAATCAGGTAAAGATATTACTAAAAGAATGGAAATATATGAAGATAGATATGCATTCATTATTGATAATAAAGATGCTAACGATAAGACAATAAAACTATTTTCTATGACTGATGGTAAACTGGTTGGTACATACTTATCTGCCAAAGCATACAAAGATAATTATATTATTGTCGAAGATACATCTAAAAACTATGGTTTACTAAAAATAGATGATGGAGTAAATGAACTAATCAAACCACAATATAACTATCTAGGTATGATGGAAGAACAAGAATACTTAATAGCTCAAAATAAAAAAGGATATATCGTAATAGATAAAGATAATAAAAATATTAGCTCATCACTTCCGTCAAATATCAAAGTAAAATCTTATAATAATAATATGGTAGTAGCAAAAATAAATAACGATTATAATGTTTATGATTATAAAGCTAATCTTATTGTCGGTGGCTATGCCTTTGCCTCAGTAACAGATAACTATATTGCTTTAGTAGATAATGATAAACATTTAACTATTAGAGGGATAGATAAAGTAAAATATAATGAAGGAGATATTACTCTAGATACTACTAATTATGTTAAAACATATATCTATGACAAAGATGGTAACATAAAAAAAGTAAAACGTAGTTATGAACTATCTGTAAAAAATGATAAAGTAGAAGTAGCTGTTTATGATAATGAAGGAGAAGTATATTACGAAAATGTTGAATTCTTACAAGGACAAGCTAATAAGAAATATCAATATTTAAATTACTTTAATGGTAAATTGTATTTCTATAAAGATGCTGAAAAAGAAGAACTAATCGGCAGCTATACTTGTAGTAATAAAAACTATATTGAAACAGATAGTGATACATATAACACTTGCTTCCCAGCTAAAGATGTCATAAATGACGATAACGATATGATGAAGCCAAGCGAGTTAAATAGAAAATCTACAACTCCATTAATTAATAATCGTTATGTATTTATTGCTGATGGTAGTAATACTATAACATTATATGATCTACAACAAAGTAAATCATTAGGTAAATATCATAGTGTTGATACTTCAACTCCAAATAACGACTATACATTTACTTCATATCAAGGAAATCTTGAAGTAATAGGAATAAATAAAAGTGGTAAATATGGCGTCTTATCATTCGATGCAAATGGTGTATCAGCTAAATATCGTTTCGATTATAATCGTATTGAAAGAATCGGTAAATATCTTCAAATGACTGAAGACGATTCTAAATGGTATATTGCTTTCGATGAAGAAAATGAGTCTCCAAAATTCTCAGGTAAAATAATGTCTTATACTAATGATTTAAAACATTTTGCATTATTAAACAATAAAAAATATTCTGTTGCAAATAGTGATGGTAAAACAGAAATAGCTAAAACATTTGATTATGTTGAACTATATAACGGTTTCTTCGCTGGCGTAGATGATAAAAAAGAAATTCATATTTATGACTATGTTGGTGATGAACAAAGTAGTAGTACTGTAAAAGTAATGGATTATCCATATAGTAAGACCGAAAACCCAGCATTCCATATCAAAAAAGAAGGTACAACATACATTGCCTCTATATATAATGGTAATGCTTACGAAAACAAAGAATTTAAACCATTAGATAAAACAAATCAAGATAAAGAACCTGAAGAAGAAAAAACAAAAGAGAACTAAGATATAATAACAAAATATTATATCTTTTCTTTTTACATTATTGGTAAAAAATTCCCTTTAATTATTTAGATATCTTTAGTATAATAAAGAGCTAAACGAGGTATATCTATGAAAAAACAAATTCATATCTTAGAAGGAATAATGATCTTAATAATTGTCTTTATAAGTTTTCTATTATTATCATATTTTATATATCATATAAATCATGAAAAAATAGATACTTCATATATGTGGAATATAACATTTAATAATCTACAGATAAAAGAAGGTAGTAAAGGTAATATAACATATACAGACGAAGCATTAAATTTAGAAGTAACATTAAATGAATTTAATGAATATTCGAGCTTTACTATTGATATCGAAAATAATGGTTCTATAGATGCAATATTAAAAGATTATATCCTAGAAGTTACTAATACTAAAGAAATCTTAAAATATAGTGTGACGTATGCTAATGGTGAAGAAATAAAAGAAAATGATTATCTCCCATCTAATAGTAAAAGAACTATTTTAATAAACATATATTATCCTGAGTTATCAGAAAAAATATATCCAGCCTTAGAATTAAGTCTATCTTTAAATATGCATTATATTGCTAAATATTAATACTTGTAAAATGTCTCTACTTATTATATAATTTAAAAAGATAATAAGAATGGAAGGTATTATGAAACAGCAGATTAGTGATATTAATAGAAGAGTTTTAAATGTAGTTAATTGTATAACTGTTCTTTTTACCATAATCTTATTTACACAGAAGAATAATGCTGGTCCATTATTATATCCAATATGTATTGCATATTTTATATTAATAACATCTTTTAGTATTCTATTTTTTGGATATAAAAAAGATAAAAAAAGTAAAGATAAAACAAAAATAAATAGTATTTATATAATATTTACAATTCTTTATATTATATCTATTTATTTAGTTGGTGCATTTGTCGGATATCTTAAAATTAAAATCAAAATAGAACAAACTATCTATCTTATTTTATTACTAGCTATAATTGAAATATTTCGTTATGTTTTAATTACTAAAGCAAGTAAGAGTAGTAATGAATCTTACATTCTTTCATTTATTCTTATTGCTTTTGATGTTCTAATACTATCATCAAGTAGCCCAACAAATATGCCTAATACTATTACTTTAATTAAATTAGTTTTAACATCAGCCATAAAAAATGCTATGTTAAGCTATACTACAGGTAATTTTACTTATAAACCTTGTATCTTATTTTCTCTTATTGTAAGCGGACTTCCTTCAATTGCTCCAATTTATCCAAATTTAGGTAATTATATAACGATTGTTCTTTTGGTAGCTTATACATTAACAATATTTTACAATATCAGTAAGCCAACTCGTAAAGAGGAAGAGGAAACCGCAAATGAATATGAAAGAGGCTTCTTATACTATATTGAACGATTTGCTCTTGTCTTAGTAATAGTAATTATTTTCTTTGTTTCAGGAGTATTTAAATATTCTATAAGTGCTATTGCATCTGATTCAATGTTCCCTGAAATAAGAAAAGGTGATGCTGTAATCATTGAAAAAGCTGATGAAAAAAATATCGCCCAACTAGAAAAAGGTATGATAATCGCTTTTAAAGAAGGTGAACAAGTTATTACTCACCGCATATTTGATATTGAAGAAACCGATGAAAAAAAATATTTTATTACAAAAGGTGATAATAATCCAACAAAAGACGTTACAAAAAAGACAAAAGATGATATAATAGGTATAGTAAGATTTAAAATACCATATGTAGGATATCCTTCTGTGGAAATATCTGAAATAAAGAATAAAAACAAACAAGAAGAAAAAGAATAAATAAGGAGTAGATCGCATGAATAATAATAAGAAAACTATCACAATTTGTTCGATTGTTGCTTTAATTATCTTAGCGATAGTTGTAATTGTCACTCTAATTTCTGATTTAACAGGATTTAGTATTGTTTTTGGCGCCTTCTTTGTTGTCCTTACAGTCTGTCTAGCTATTTATTTACGTGAAGAACCAGATGAATTTAATGCTTTTATAAAAAACAAAAAGAAAATATTAAGAACATATGATTCAATTATTGTTGAAGTTGAAGATATCCCTAATATTGCAGGAAAAAACATTATAAAAGTTAAATCAATAGAAGATTTAGTTGATGCTCAACTTGAACTTAGAGAACCAATATATTATAAAAATGATAATGATTCATGTTTCTTTATTCTTTTACATTTTAACGAAGCATGTATCTTTGTTTTACGTATGAATGATAGCGTTGTTTCCCCAACAGAACAGTCAATAAGATACATGAAAGAAGAAACGGTTGACAAAACAAAAGAACAAGAGAATATTTTAGAAAATCTTGAAAAAACAGTTGTTTACAAACTTGACGAATTAAGAAGTTTCAAAATTTCGCCAATTCGTAATAATGAAAAAATTAATGTTGTAGACGATACGGCTATTAAAAAGGAAATTGCTTCAAGTAAAGATCAAGAAATAACTTCAAGCGCTTTAAGTAGTGAATTATCTAAAACAATGTACTTAAAAGACTTACGTGAAAGAATGTTAAAATACGAAGAAGAAAATCTTTCAAAGACTAAAAAGCTTGAAAAAACTTATGAAGAACCAAAAAATGAAGAATCATCTGTAAATGAAGAAGAAGTAAATCCGATAGAAAGATTAAAGAAAATTGTTAAAGAAAAAGAACAAGAACTAACTAAAGAATTAAAAATAACTGAAGAAGAATCAAAAGAAGAAGTTATTCCTGAAACTAAAGAAACAATTAAAAAAGAAGAACCTCAAGTAGAAATAGTTGAACATACAGATACTAAAAATGTTAGTAATGAAGCTTCAGAAGATGATGACGATTTATTTGGTGGAGTTGTTGTTCTACACAGTCTTGATGAAGATGACGAACCAGTAATCGAAGAAATAGAAGACGAAGAACAAGAAGACGAGCCTTTCGCTCCAGTAGTAGTAGACGATTTAGACGAATTTGAAATAGTCGATGATAAAAGAGCAGAAAAAGAAATAAAAGCTCCAATAATTGAAGAAAAACCAATCATTGAAGAATATACAGAGGAAGAAGAGGTTGAAAGCATCGAAGACATACTAAACGCTGAAGAAAATGATAGTGAAGACGAACCAAAAGAAATAATTAAAGAAAATGAAGAAAAAAATAAAACACGTAGAAATCCTAAACCTACTAGAAAAGTTACTCATTCTACAAGAAGAGCACAAAGACATACCAATAAAACTAAAAGATAAAAAGAGAAAAGCTAAATATAATAGTACTGATAGGTGGTGTTAAAAATGATAGACAAAAAAATTGAGGAACTATTAATAAAAATATGTTGTACTCTTGAACTTGGAGAACCAAGTAGTGTCGAAAAATATGATAATCGCGACGATATGTATAAAGCAACAATAGGCGAAAACATATATATCATTAAACAATATAATAAAGAAGATATTAAAGATGAATTAGAAGTTAATAGTCGTAAATTACAAATATCTGTATTTGAATCCTTAAGTCAAAATGGTGTTCCAACGATAATTCCTTGTAAATTTGATAATCGTTATTTTATAAGATATCGTAAAACATACTTCTTAATATATAAATATCTTCCATGTGAATTAATTTCTAAAAAAGATTACGAACCAAAAAAAATTAAAAAAGTAGCAACAACTCTTGCTATTATTCATAAATTAAATTTTAAAAGTATATTGCCTGAATCATATCAAACAGTTAATATCGATTTTAATAAATACCTAGATAAATTCAAAAAGATAGATGAAAATCTATATAATGCTTTATATGAAAACATCTTTAATCTTGAGCAACTTGTAAACAATTATAATTCATCACTTAAATACGTTCAAAACTATTTATGTATAAGTCTTAAAAATTATAATTATAATAATATATATTGGGATAAAGATTACGTATACCTAGCAGATTATAATAATGTTGTTTTAGCAAATCCAGCTGCTTGCTTAGCAGAAGTAGCTTATACATTTGCTTTAGAAGATGACGAAATAAATGAAGATACATATAAAGAATTCCTAAAAGCTTACATCAAAAAATATGGTCCTTTAATAACTGATTATCAACAAGCTTTATCAGTAGCATCAAGTTCTAAAATAGAAGATTTAATAGATGCTATGGGAAGATGTAGTAAAAACGATACTACATCTAATAATGAAACAATTCATTTAATTAGAGAATTAACATTATATCAAAATTATATTGATCGCTTTTACGAATTATATCTTTCAGTAGTAAAAAAATAGTTAAAAAGAGTAAAGCAATAATAAAAATAATTGCATTTGCTCTTTTTTATAACTATACTAATTGTGTGAAGAACAAAAAACATATACTTAATATAGAGTAGGAGTATTTATGGAAAAGAAACATGTAATATTTTTTATCATTCTACTATTACTAATTATCGGCTTTATTATCGCATTTAACGTAATTAGTGATTTAAATGATGAAACTAAAATAAAAAATGAAATAAAAGAAATAAGTGAAGTATTTACTATAGCTAATATTGATAATGAAAATGTAAACGAAATACTTGACCGAAAAGTAATAAAAAAAGGAATCTACGCTGATATCGAAGTAGGAATCAAGCAATACTACAAAAACCTATATAGTGATTTAAAAAACTTAACCTTCCTTTTAGATGCCGACAACTTTACCAATTATCTGTCAAGTAAGAATATTACTGAAGATGGTCCAATCTTTTTAAAATCACGTAGCAATTTAAATAACTCTAAAGCTCAAATAATTGAATACTATGATAAATTTACAAAATCATTATCAAATAACAATACTAAATTATCATACATTAATCAAAATGAAAAAAAATATTATATTGACTTTTACTTAGAACTTACTAACTTGGCCCTTCCAGAAAACTTTGAAAGTAGCTTAAAAGATGAATATGATAATGCTCTTAATAACATCGAAATATATATTAAAGCATTTGATTTCCTATATGCTAACAGAAGTAACTGGGAGATAAGAAATACCGAATTAGTATTTGAAGATGCAACTATATTAGATGAATACATGCAAGTTATAGATCAATTAAATAAAACAAAAAAGGAAAAGGAATGATTTTTCCTTTTTTCATTACATAAAAGTTGTAATTTAACGCCAAATATGATAATTTTATAAATACAGGGGATGGAAACATGAAAAGTGATAATAGTTCATATAATAAAATAAATGAAGAAATAGAAAAGTTAAATACCTGTATAGGTCACATTAAGTGTGAATTACTTGTAGCTAATAATCGTATTGCAACTATTGAACACTATAAAGATTCTATCTGGTTAGATGGCTATGATGAGATGATGAGTCTTGCAACAGCTGAATATAATCAATTAACAATGCTAAAACAAGCGTTAGAAAGTTATCTAGAACGTTATTTAATGGGTGATAATCAAACATTCACTTCTAGTCCAGAACTTCAAAGATATGGTATAGTAGCCACTTCAATAATTAAAAAAGAAGATGAAGAACCAGTATCTGCTACTTGCTATAAGAAAGAAGATGAGTTAGAATTAGATTATAGAGAAGCTAAGAAAAAAATAGATGACTACAAAAGACAGAACCTATATTCTAGTATTGAACTCGAAGCTCTCGAGAGTATTCTTTTCTTTACTTATCTAATCTTCCATGAAAACTTAGAAAAGATGCCAGAAGCAAAGAAAAAGAGGTTATAAAATGAAAAATGCTTTAAAAAATATAATTGATAAAATAAGTGTTGGAATTAAAAACCAAGCCACAATTAACTATGACCTAAGTGACTCATACGTTCTAATCTATGACGAAGCTTATGGTGTAGCTAAAAAACGTAAAAAACTACTAAAAAAACCAACTACTAAGACCCATACTTACCTTGGAATTACTTTATTTCGTTTAATACTTATTCTATGTCTAAATCTATTCTGTTATCTCTATCTAAAAATATGTGGCTATTCTTATATAGTATGTACATTATGTATATTTACACCATTCCTTTACTTTATCCTAACTATGAATATCATCATCTTTATTATAAGAGTAACATGTCGTAGTAAAAAATTAAAAGGAAGCTTTGTTCTAAACAAACAAGGTTTAACTGATTCAACATTTAAAGGTATCAAAATATTATTTGAATGGTCTAAAATAAAAATGGTAATAGTAAAAAAGTATTCTATAATAATTCTTACTGATACCCCAATTTATTTCTTTGTTAACAAAGATGTTGAAGACGAATTAATAACAGCATTAAAAAAATATAAAAAAGATTTAATAATTGTTAGAAATGATTAATAAAGGAGCTAAATGCTTCTTTTTTTAACCATCTATGATATAATAACCAAAGAAAGAAGGAATAAAATGCCTAGTATGAAAGACATACTTAAATACAGTATAAAAACTCTAATAGATAATTTAAATAGATTTATCTTTATAATATTTATAACTCTTTTTTATATTTTTTTA
>DEUO01000068.1 GCA_002362595.1 Caryophanales bacterium UBA3260 | reverse complement strand
ATAGAAGTTTTTATTTATATGATATAATATATATCTTTAGAATAACTTCTTATAGTTGTTTCTGGATACATTTTCTCTCTTAATAAATAATTTAAAAAACTATCTATCTCTTTTTTAACTATTTCCATTATTACCACCATATATATTATATCATATAAATAAAAACTTCTATATCTTGTATAGAAGTTTATTAATTAACTTATTGGTGGCAAGAATGATGGTTTTACCATTCCACCAGTACCATTCATATTACTTGATGTATCATCAGCATTAACATTTTGTATTGGTGTGCCTACCATTAAATCTGGTCTCCCATTTTGAACTTGTGTACCTACCATCAAATCAGATTTTTGTAGATTATTTGATGTTCCTACCATCAAATCTGGCTTTTGTTGACTAGTTGGAGTAAAAGACTGATTATTAGGAATTGGATTAGTATTATGTGTACTTTCACCTGCAACATTGCCCTGAACTCTCCAACAAGTATTAACATCACATGAATTAGAATTTGGAGGTGGATCAGGCATTTGCATCTTTATAACCATTGGAAGTTTAAAAGCTCCCCCAAATCCAACACAATTACCTGGTTGCAAAATTTTCTGTTTCTCAATAACATCAGCTGAAATATTAGGAAGCATAGTTCTTATATATTCAATATCTTTAGGGTGTGTCATTTTAAATATCAAAAAATTAGAACATTGTGCAATAACCGTTTCTGATATTTCAACAGGTCTTTGTGAAATTATATTAAGTAAAACACCATATTTACGACCTTCTTTAGCAATACGGTCAAATATGTTATAACCAATTAAGAAAACATCAGCATCCTTTTGAACATATCTATGTGCTTCTTCCAAAAACAAATGGAATGGTATCTTAGCTCTTTGTTTACGCGTTTTACAAAAATCAAAGAAAATTCTTGCTACTATCTTAACAATTATCTTCGCTTGTGTATCATCTATATCTTCTAAATTCATATTAATAACTTGTGCTTTTTTATTACCAACAGCTACTAAAGAAGCAATATATGATTCAGTAGAGATATAAGAATCACACTTATATATATTAGCTATTTTACTATTAATAATACTATTTAATCTAACTTTTAATAACATTGAATCATCATATAATTGTTCATTATTTTGAAATCCTTCACTAATTAAAGTAAACTCTAATGCTGCAGCAAAATCACGCATTGAATAAAAAGCATTAGTAGGCTCTTCAGTCATTTCCATTTCTTCATCTATATGGCTTAAAATATAATCTGTAATAAGAACTGATTCTCCAAAATTACCATTACTATCTATTTCAAAACACTCAGATAACGTTCTTGTATAACCTAATCCTTGAATAACACTACCAAAATCAAACTCGTTTGTATGACAAACTTCAAGTACCTTAAATATCTCATTTTTCTTATTAGCTGTAATTTGATTACTATATAAAATTGCAATTAAAGCTTTAGCTATTAAGTGATTCTTATACTTCTCAGCAACTTCATCATCTTTACTAAATATTCTAGTTAATTTTAAAGCTCTTTCCAAAATAGGAATTTGACTATGTTTATCTGCTTGAAGCATTATTGTTAAATCATCTAGATTAAGTAAATGAAAAGGAATCTTAAGTTCATAATCTGTAGGTTCTTGCATATTAGTAGTAACAAACTTATAAGTATAATTAGGATTTAACTTACCTAAATCTCTAAAAGCGGTTTTATATTCCCCATAAGCATCAAAAATAAATATATTAGCATTATATGATACTAAATTAGGATTAGAAAAAATATTTTGAACTACTCTTGCTACCCCACAAGATTTACCACTACCAGTATTGCCAAAAACAGCCATATGATTCGCAAATAAATTATTAATATCAACACATACTTCAAAATTTGTATAAATAGAACTTTGACCTAATTTAAATGTAGTAGCATCATAAACACCTACTATTGCACTAAGTTCTTGGTCATTAATTGTTCTAATATTACTAGATAAAACTGGTTTTCTAATAACACCACTTATATATTTGCCATTTTGGAATTCACCTAAAAATCTTATTTTAATAACTTCGTCAGTAACTTCTTCTACTTCTCCTAAAATAGCTTGATCAGGGGCTTCAAAAACAACATGAACGTTCATCAAGTCTCCCATTTCTTCCGCAGAAGCAATTGTTTCTACATGTGCTACGTTTCCCGAAATAAACTTAATCTTTCCAAACATAACCAACACCTCTTTTATTATATACATATCTATTTTAACATAGAACAAGCAATATGAAAACAATAAAAATAAGATTTTTTAAAAGTTATATTAAATATTAAGTACAAAAATAAATCGATAAAAATAATAATAATCTTATCAAAATAATAATTTATTTTATCAATTCTTTATGTTTCTCCTTAACATAATTTATATATTTAATAAGTAACTTACCTACAATTTTGCCTAACTTATAAAATATATATCCTGCTATTAATGACAAAGGAAAAACAAGTAATGAATTTAATTCAATTTTCCCAATTTGAAACATTATAAAAGGAATATCAAAATTAAATATATAACCACCGAACTTGACAAGTCCACAAACTGGTAACAATATACTAGATATAATTAAAAATATAGTTAAAAGCCCCAATAATGGTCCAATAATAAAACTTGCAAAAAATATAACTATATAAAATATAATTAATTTTATTATCTTACCTGAATGATTAACTACATTTACTGATTTTTCTTCTTGTTGTACTTTGCCATTAACTTCACCATTTAATAAATCATTAATCGTTATACCTAACTCATTGCATAACGGCTGCATTAAAGATAAATCTGGCATTCCTTTTCCGTTCTCCCACTTTGAAATAGTTCTATCAGTAACACCTATTTTATCTGCCAATTCTAATTGAGTCATCCTTTTCTCTTTACGAAGTTTTAAAATAAATTTTCCTATCTTTACTTGATCCATTAAAATACGCCCTTTCATCTTTAATTATAAAACATAAACTATAAAATAAACAAAACGAACCGTTGAGTTTTAAAAAATCTCTTATAATATTATATAATTTCTATTATACAAAAAGAATAGATATTAAGTAATACCTATTCAATCTATTTTACTCTTTTAATTTATCAAAATAAACATCAAAATCTTTTTTCGATTCTTCAACTATCGCTTTAATAAAATCTTCTTTCATTTCATCGCCAAATCCAACAAAAGACTTTTCACCTATAACTGTATATGGAACACCTTTTTCTTTATTACCCATAGCTGTAGCAAATATATTACGTATTTCCGCATTACTAGAATTATACCAAGTTTCATAAGCATGTAAATTGTAATATTTACCATATTTATCTTTTATACTATTAAAAAACTCTAATTCTTTTTCGCAATGAGGGCATCCATCTCCCCAAAAGAAATAAATATTTACTTTATTTTTTGCCTTTTTAACATTATCCAATCGTACCTTTTTTATACTAGAATTTTCGTCTGAACTATTATTGCTATTATCGTCATTATTACTATTATCATTAGTTGAAATCGAATTAGAATCTACTTCTCTTAGCTTAACATATTTAGTAAACCATTTAGTAAATCCATCTTTAGAAGTATAATATTCAACATCTTCATCCTTATCTGATTCTAAGAAATCTACCATTTCGCCTTTATTATATATCATAAAAGATGGATAATATTTTATCTTCTCACCAATTTCTGTATTCTTAATACTTGAAAATGTTAATTTATATATACTTATTTTATTACTATTAAT
>DEUO01000099.1:9321-18714 GCA_002362595.1 Caryophanales bacterium UBA3260 | reverse complement strand
CTATTACTTTATATTATATATTTAAAAAGAAATATTTATTAATTGTTCCTTTATGTTTGTTTGTTATAATATTTAGCTTTGCATATAATAAGTCAGATGGTTTAACACTTAAACATACTTATAATGAAAATGAAAAGAATTTAACTAATTATGTTAATTTAATTACGGAACAAGATGATGATTTATATAGAATAAGTTCAGATGTTAGTAGAACTGAGTTCCCTAATGCAATATTTGGTAATATAAATTATTATCAAAATACTATATATTCTTCAGTATCTAATCAAACGTTTAATAAATTATATTTTGATACACTTGCTAATAATATTCCATCACGTAATAGAGCTTTAACAGTAAGTAATATTAACATATTATCTTTAATGTTAATGAGTAATAAGTATTTGATTAATAATTATGAAAAGTTGATAGGATATGAACTTGTAACCCAAAATAATGGTCTTAATGTTTATAAGAATGAAAACGTATTACCATATGCTTTTGCTAGTTCAGAAGTTATGAGTTATGATGATTTTTATAATTTAAGTGATCATGTAAAACAAGAAGCTTTATTAAAGAATATAATAATTGATGGAGAATCAAGTAATAGTTTTAAAGAAACTATGAAATCTGTTAAATGGGATTTCTTAGATGTATTGGATAATGAGAATGTTACAAAAGATAAAGATGGATCTTTAAATGTTTATGTTAAAGATGATTTATCTATTACTTATGAATTACCAGAGATATATAGAAATAAAATATTATTAATACGTTTTAAAATGAATAAAGGAAGTTATAATAGAGATATGTCTATTACAATAAATAATGTTAAGAATAAGTTAACTGCTTCTTCTTGGAAATACTATAACGGAAATAAAGTATTTGATTATGTTTTAGCTTCTGAGAATCAAGAAAAGTTAGTATTCAAATTTACAAAAGGTGAATATAATTTGAGTGATTTTGAAGTATCTGTTTTAGATTATTCAGATATTGAAAATATTTCTAGTAAAGTAGATAAACTTATTGTAGATAAGGAAAAGACTAAAGGTGATGTAATAGCTGGAAGTATTAATGTAACTAATGATGGATTCTTTATGGCATCTATTCCTTATGATAATGGTTTTAAAGTTAAAGTAGATGGAGTAGTAAAAGATTACACAAAAGTAAATGATGGATTTATTGGTTTTCCAATAAGTAAAGGTAGTCATGGTATAGAAATTACTTATGAAGCTCCTTTAAAGAATATAGCTTTAAAAATGTCTTTGGTAGGAATAATAGCATTTGTAGTAATATGTTTTTTAGAAAGTAAAAAAAAGATTTAGGTTCTAAGTCTTTTTTTTTTGTAAACTTCAAGTAAATATACTAAGTATTATATACGCTTTTTTACACTTTATGTGATAATAGAAGATGAGTACAGGTGATATGATGAATAGATATAAAATTGTATTTATAGATATAGATGATACATTAAATCCTACTAATAAAAAAGTAAGTTTATATACTAAAGAAGTAATGAAGAAATTAAAAGAAAAAGGTATAAAATTAGTTTTAAATACAGGCAGAAGTGTTTCGTATGCAATAAATAAAAGTAGGGAAGCTGGTTTGTCAGAATATGTAATTGGTTCTAATGGATCAGAAATATATAATTATGAAACGAAAGAAAAAGTACTAGCCAAAAGTATAAGTAAAAAAGATATTAAGAAGATATATGAATATTGTAAGTTACATGATATGACAATGGTAATGAATAGTTTTGAAAAAAGATATGTTAATACTACTAATTATTCTTATAATGATGAAGCTGCAATTTATATAGATGATATAGATAAATTAGTTGGTGAGGAAGATATTAATCAAATAGTTATTTTAAGTACTAATTATGATAGAATGCTTGTTATTCCAAACTTGTTTAAAGAAAAATTCCCTGATTTAAATATTATTCATTCATCAATTAATTTAGTAGAACAAAGAAGAGCTAAAGGGAAAGAATATTATCATGATATTGTATTATCTAATACTTCTAAAGGTAGTGGTATTGTTGAATTGCTCGATTATTTTAATATAGATAGTAGTGAGGCAATTGCTATTGGAAATGGCTATGACGATGTATCGATGTGTGATGTTGTTGGTCTTTCTGTTGCTGTAGGTAATGCAGTTTCATTACTTAAAGAAGTAGCTACATGTGTTACGGATAGTTCAGAAGAAGATGGAGTAGCTAAAATATTAGAAAAGTTATGTTTAGAAGAAAAAGAGGCTAATTAAATGAAAAGAAAACAGATAGTAGACATTTCTATTGCATTATGTTTGATATTAATAGGCATTTTATTACTTGTATTGCCTTTATTTAAAGTTACTAATATAAATTATTTAAGTATTATTGTTTTTGGATTTTATACAATTCTTAATGCAATTCAATTTATACTTACAATTGATAGTAAAGATTATGAAGGTTTATATAGTGCTATAGCATCATTAATAGTATTATTAGCTACAATATTTATTAAAGAAAGTACACCACGCTTTTTAGCTTTAGAATTAATGACATGGATTACTTTAATGGCATTAGCTAAATTAAAGAAGATGGATTATTATCATGATAGAAGAGATAGAATGTGGAAACTTAGAGTATTTAATTTGGTATTTTTTGTGTTAGCAGGTCTTCTTACTAGTATTAATTTATCTTATAGTTCTGAAGTACAAATTATTGTTTTAGGATTTTTTATGTTAATACATGGTATGTTAGAAATATTTGATCCAATTGTAAAGACATTAATAGCTCATTCATAATGAGCTTTTTACATTTTATGAAATAAAGTATGTTATAATATATCGTGTAAAGGTGAATAGTATGGATTTAGTTTTAAGAGAAAAAGTAAAAGAAAATATGAATTTAAGAAATAGTTTATTAGCACCTTATGCATGTAAGGATGAGGAATCTTATCGCTTTAAGAGTATTATTGATGATGATTTTAGACCTCCTTTTTATCGTGATACAGATAGAATTATTTATTCTTTATCTTATACAAGATATATGGATAAAACACAGGTATTTAGTTTTAATGATAATGATAATATAAGTAAGAGAATGACTCATGTACAAATGGTTAGTAAGATAGCTAGAACTATAGGAAGAGCTTTAAGATTAAATGAAGATTTGATTGAAGCTGCTGCTTTAGGACATGATTTAGGCCATGTTCCTTTTGGTCATGCTGGTGAACGAATATTAAATGATATAAGTCTTGAATATGGCGAAGGATATTTTAATCATAATGTTCAGAGTGTAAGAACTTTAATGGTTTTAGAAAATAATGGAATAGGTAGTAATATATCATTACAAGTTTTAGATGCTATTATGTGTCATAATGGTGAATTAGAATTAAAAGAATATAGGCCTCATAATAAGACAAAAGAAGATTTCTTAAGAGAATATGAAAATACTTATAAAGATGCTACACAAGTTAAGAAATTAATACCGATGACTTTAGAAGGATGTGTTGTTAGAGTAAGTGATATTATTGCTTATATTGGTAGAGATATTGAAGATGCTATTAGAATGGGTGTTATTAAAGAAGAAGAAATTCCTTATGAAATATCTTCAGTATTAGGTTTAAAGAATAGAGAAATAATTAATACTATTAATGAGGATATAATTTCTAATAGTATAGGTAAAGATTATTTATCTCTTTCTCCTGAAGTATTTGAAGCGATAAAGAGTTTAAAGAAGTTTAATTATGAACATATTTATGCCAAAGCTAATAGTGAAGAAAGGTTAGAGTTATATGAAGATATGTTTAGAAAAGTTTTTACTAAATGTCTTGATGATATTAAGAATAATAATAAAGAAGGACATATCTTTTCTATATATTTAAATGATATGGATGAAAGTTATATAAATAATACAAGTGATGAGCGAAAAGTAATTGATTATATTGCTGGTATGACAGATGATTTTTTATTAAGTGAGTATAATAGTATAGTTGATTAATATGATTGGTTTTAGTATAATTTAAGTAGTAAATGATGTCAGTTAAGGAGTGATTTTATGGCAGAAGTTGAAGTTAAAAATAAGAAGAATGATAAAAGTAAACTTAGTTCAGCATTAAAGAAAGCCAATAACGGGTTTGTAAATTTTATAAGGAATCTTAAGAAAGTAAAGTTAAATAGTAATGTTAAATATGGAATAGGTATTTTAGTAGGTATAGCATTAATTCTTTTAATATTTGATATTATTTTTAAAGATAAGAATGTTAATTATCCAATAGTTTTTAATACAAGCGAAGGAGATATGTATTTACTCGATAGTAAAAGTAAAAAAGAAGCTGATGCTATTAAGTTAGCTGTTGGTGAAAGTGTAAGTAATGTTTTATATGCTAATAATAGTGATAGATATATATTATTTAAAAAAGGCAACGATTTATATTTATTTGATAAGAAAGATGAATCTGAAACAGTTAAGTTAATAGAAAATGTTAAGACATATTATTTTAGTGATGATGATAAATATATTGTTATTCTTGATAATAATGATAATTTAAATGTATATAATTATAAGAATTGTACTAAAATAGAATCAGATGTATCTGAAATACTTGGTGTTACAGAAGATAAAGTATTATTTGAAAAAGATAGTGTTATTTATGTAAGAAGTATTAATCCAAAGAAAGATGATCGTGAAAAGATTACTGCAGAATATGGATATTATATGCAATTTAGTGAAAATGGCAAGAATATTGTTTATATAAATAAAGAAAATAATTTAATGGTTTATAATGTAAGTAAGAAAAAAGATAATAAGATAGCAACTAATATTAAGAATTATTATTGTGATAATGAATCTTGTGATAGAATGTTTTATGTAGAATCTGGAGATGTAAGAGTAGTTCATTATTATGATGGTAAGAAATCTACTAAGGTAGCTGATGGTATATATGCAGTACTTGCTACAGATTTAGAACACAAGCAAATTGTTTATTCTACTGTAAATGATGGTAAGTATACTATTTATTATCATACTGTAGGTAAGAAAGCAATTAAGGTTGAAGATAATTTAACTGCTATAAGAACATTAAAAATATTTGATGGAAAAGAATTATATTATATTACTGGTAAGAATGAAGTAAAATATGTTAAGATAAGTGGTGATAAGGTTAGTAAACCTAAATCATTAGGAACTGGTGTAACAGGTTTCTTATATCAATATAATGATGGATTTGCTTTTGTATCTGATGTAGATAGTAAAAGTAATGGAACACTTTTCTTAGCTAGAAATGGTAAAGCTAAGAAGATAGATAATAGTGTTAATTCTAGTTTGATAACAGTAAATAAAGATGGTAATAAAATTTATTATTTTAAAGATTATGATGTTGTAGGTTCTTTATATGTAACTAGTGGTAGTAAGAATAAAAAAATAGATGAAAATGTATATACTTTTTCTTATATAAATGATGATTTATTATACTATATAAAGGATTATAGTGGAGATAAAGGAAGAGGAGATTTGTTTATCTATAATAAGAGAAAAGGTACTAGGGTAAAAGAAGGAGTTTCTAGAATAGCTAATTCTCCTATAAAATATAAAGTAAAATAAGAGGTATTAAGCCTCTTTTATTTTGTGATATAATAAATATATATGTTTTTATAAATAAAAAGAGAAAATCAAGGTATAATAAAGATGAGGTGGCTTATGGAATATAAAGTTTATGACTATGATAGTTATAGAATACATACAATAAAAACAGATAAGTTTAAGAATTGTTCAATGGAAATAATGTTTAGAAATAAGATTGATGAACATAAAATAACAGAGAATAATATGTTAGTTGATTTATTAATGCATTCAAGTAAGAAATATCCTAAAAGAAGAGATGTCGCAATAGAACTTGAAAATTTATATAGTTCTTTCTTACGTGGTTCAATAACAAGATTAGGTAATAGTGTTATTATTTCTTTTGTTATGGATTTTTTGAATCCAAAATATTGTGAAGAAGGATATTTAGAGGATGCTATTTCAATGCCATTTGAAATGATTTTAAATCCTAATATTATCAATGATGAATTTGATAGAAGAAGTTTTAATATAATAAAAAATAGAATAAAGAGTGATATTGAATCATTAAAAGAAAGTGCTACTAGATACGCTTTTCGTAGAAGTTTAACTTTAATGGATGATAAGAGTCCTAGTAGTTATTATATGGTAGGTAATTTAGAAGATTTAGATAATATAACTCCTTCTTCTTTAATAAAAACTTATAATGAAATGTTAAACGATTATATATGTGATATTTATGTTGTAGGAAATCTAGATATGGATAATGTTGTAGATATAATTCATCAGAATTTTAAAATAAAAACAATAAAAGAGAATAAGATAGATTTATATGTATCTAATAGTTTAAGGAAGAAAGCTCAAGATATAGATGAAAAAGGCAATTATGAACAAGATTCTTTAGTAATGATATATAATTTAGATAATTTTACTAAAAGAGAAAGAGATTATGTTGTACATTTATATAATTTAATATTAGGTAATGGTGGTTTAACAAGTAAACTATATAGATATTTACGTGAAGAGAATTCTTTGTGTTATATTGTTTCTAGTATGTATCAAAAATATGATAATTTATTAATGATATATTCAGGAATAGATAAAAAAGATAAAAATAAATGTATAAAGTTAGTAACAAAAGCTATTAATGAAATGATACAAGGTGATTTTTCTTTAGAGGAATTAGAAAATGCTAAAAAGAGTGTTATTTCTTCAATAAAGATGAGCGAAGATACTAGTGGTGGTATTATTAATAATTATTTATTTAACGATTTAGATAATCTTCCTTTATATGATGATAGAGTAAAAGAATTTAAAACAGTAACTAAGGAAGAAATAATGGAGTGCGCTAAGAAGGTTAGGTTAAATACTATTTATTTACTAGGTGGTGAAAAGAAATAATGAAAGAAATAGAATTAAAAGAGATAGATGAGAAAGTATATACTGAAACTTTAGATAATGGTTTATCAGTCTATATGTTAGTAAATGAAAAAGTAAATAACTTTTATATGACTTTGAGTGTTAAGTATGGTTCTGTTGATACAGAATTTAAAGGCGAAAATGATTCTTCTTATACGAAGGTTCATAATGGTGTAGCTCATTTTTTAGAACATGTTAACTTTAATGAAGGAGAAGGTAAAACTGCTCATGAATTCTTTAATAATTTAGGTAGTTCTATTAATGCTTTTACGACATATGATTTTACTTTATATGAAGTGTTTGCATCTAATGAGTTTGAAAAGAATTTAAATCATTTATTAGATTATGTACAAACGCCATACTTTACAGAAGATTTAATAAAAAAAGAAAAAGGTATTATTCTTGAAGAAGTAAAAATGGGGAAGAATAATCCTAGTTATAAATTATATTATGGAATGAATAATGCTTTATTTAAAAATGATAATAGAAGATATCCTGTAACGGGAGATATTCAGGATGTATCTGATACTACTGTATCTGAATTACAAAGTGTTTATGATACGTTTTATCATCCACAAAATATGATTTTATGCATTACTGGTAATTTTAATCCATATGAAGCGATGGGAATTATTAAAGAAAATCAAAGTAAGAAGAAGTTTAAAAAGTATAAGAACCCAGTTAGAAAAGTGATAGAAGAACCAGAAAAAGTAGTTAGTGAATATGAAGAGATAGAAGCTAATGTAGAGATACCAAAAGTAAAGATATGTTATAAAATGAAACAAGATTCTTTTGGTGAAATAGATGAAAAGGTATTGGGTATTTATTTAAGTATTATTTTAAGGAATAACTTTGGTGCTACTTCGATGTTAAAAGAAGAATTATTAGAAAAAGAATTAGTTGTTGGAATAGGTGCTACAAGGGATATCTTCAATGGAATTGTAACTTTAGAGATAAATGTAGAGACTAAATATCCACAAGAAGTAATACCAATTATTCAAGAACAAATGAGGAATCTTAAATTAACTAAGGAAGATTTGAAAAGAAGAATACGTTGTAATATAGCAGCATTAATTAATGATTTTGATGATATTGAATATATGAATACAGAAATTGTTGATCAATTAATTACATATGGTAAAGTTTATGATGATATGTATGATATTTATAGTAATCTTAATATGCAAGATGCAAAGCGAATTATGAGAAAGATTAATTTAAGTAATAGTTCAATTGTAATGTTGCTTCCCTTTAAAGACAATAAAGAGTAAGTAATAAGTAATATAGCAAAATTTGACTATTTTAAGATATTTTTATATAATACTGACAATTAAGGGGGACCTTAAGAATAAAAAGGGTTAGTTATTAAGGGAAAAGTTTTGGTTGATTAGTTTATTAAGGAAAAGTAAAAGAGATGATTTTATCATCTTTTTTTATACAATAAGAAAACACATCTTTCGATGTGCTTTTTTTCTATCTGTTGTAGTATTCAACGATAAGTGTTTCATTAACGTCTGCGTTAAGTTCACTTCTATCAGGTAATCTTAGTAATTTTCCTGACATATCTTTTTGGTTAAATTCAACATAAGCTGGGCGAGAAACACATGTTTCAACAGCTTCTTTAATTGCTGGATGTTCTAGAGAATTTTCTTTAACAGCAATTACATCGCCAATTCTAACTTGATATGAAGGGATATTAACTTTGATACCATTAACAGTAATATGTCCATGATTAACAACTTGTCTTGCAGCTCTTCTAGTTTTAGCTAAACCTAAACGATAAACCATATTGTCTAGTCTAGATTCTAGTAAGCAAAGTAAATTGTAACCAGCTTTTCCTTCCATTTTAGCAGCTTTATCAAATAATTTATGGAATTGTTTTTCATTTAAGCCATACATTAATCTGATTTTTTGTTTTTCTGCTAATTGGATTCCATATTCACTTGATTTACGTCTTTTATCATTTCCATGTGCTCCTGGTGCATATGGACGTTTTGCTAATTCTCTACCATTTTCAAGAATAGAGAAACCTAAACGACGTGATTTTTTGTAAACAGGACCAGTATATCTTGCCATAATAGTTCTCCTTTCTGTATATTTGATATAAGTGGTGCCAAATATATATTATAGGGAGTTTATTTAGATATTTTCTCTAAGGCAGCCTTAGATACTAATATACCTAATAGGTAATAAACACTTTATAATTATAGATAGCGCTGCCAAATACATCGCAATATAAATTATACAATAAATATGAAAAAAGTCAAATGAAATAGGGTAAAAAGGGTATTTTTCTATTATATTTAGTAATTTACATAATAGAAGTAAAGTGTAAGAGAAATAGGACAATAATTAGTAAAGAAATATTAATAAGTTCTATATTTTGATAACATTATGTGATATTATTATAGTGTAACATTAGGATAGGA
>DEUO01000099.1:0-9076 GCA_002362595.1 Caryophanales bacterium UBA3260 | reverse complement strand
TAGGAGGAATAATTATGAGCCAGACAGCATATATTTTTGTTGGAATAGCTTATTATATTGTAAGTGTATTAATCATAGTTATTGTTCTTAATCTTATAAATAACAAAGAAAAAAAGAAATATCAAAATGAAATTATTGCTCTTGAAAGAGATAAAAATTTAATTATATCTTCATCTATTTTAAGTGAATTAAATAAGGTAGAAGCTTTAGTAAATAACGAAAAATTACAAGAAACTTATGAAGATTGGCAGAAGAGATTTAAGGAAATAAAGGAAGTTGAAGTACCAAAGATTACTGATGCTTTAATTGAGATAGAAGATTGCTTTAATGAAAAGAAATATAAAGAATTAAATGATAAAATTGCTAAAGCAGAGCTTGAAATATTCTATGTTAAAACTAAATCTAATTTCTTACTTGATGAGATTAAAGAAATAACTTTATCTGAAGAAAGAAATAGAGAGACAATTACAAAGTTAAAAGCTAAATATCGTGAAATAATAACTAAATATAATAAAAATAAAAATGATTATAAAGAAGTATGTGCCCCTTTAGAATTGCAGTTTGAAAATGTTGATAAGTTATTTGCTGCTTTTGAAATTGCAATGGAAAATAACTCTTATGAAGAAGTAGGAAAGATTGTTAAAGGTATAGATGATTTAATTGGTAATTTAGGAATAGTAATAGATGAAGCTCCAACAATAATATTAATGGGTAGAAATTTAATTCCTAATAAAATGAATGATCTTAAGAATATCTTTGTAAGAATGACTAGTGAAGGATATAATTTAGATTATTTGAATTTGGATTATAATATAACAGAGTCTGAAAAGAAGATTCAAGATGTATTTGCTAGACTTAAGGTATTAAATGTTGAAGATTCAATATTTGAGCTTAAGACATTACTTGATTATTTTGATAATATTTATAATGATTTTGATAAAGAAAAGTATTCAAGAAAAATGTTTGATGAATATGTAAGAAAAGTCTTAGTTAGAGCTAATAAGCTTGAGAAAATTAATAATGGTTTGTATAAGAAACTTGATGTAATTAAATATAGTTATGATTTAACTGATGATGATGTAAAAGTTATTGAGGTTATAAAAAAAGAATTGATTTTAATAAAGAAAGACTATAATGAAATAGTTGATGCACATAGAAATAAGTCTTTTGCTTTTACAAGGTTAGCAAAAGAAATGGAAGGACTTAATAATCGTCTTAATATTACAGAGGAAAAATTAGATGTTGCTCTTAAAAGTTTAGGTAGTTTAGAAGAAGATGAACAAAGAGCTCATGAACAATTGAATGATATTAAAGATATTTTAAAGAAAGCAAAGAAGAAAATAGAAAGTTATAATTTACCAGTAGTACCTAGTAATTATTATGTTCAATTAGATGAAGCTAATGTTGCAATAAAAGAAATGATTAAAGAAATGAATAAGACTCCTGTATCAATTAAAACGCTTAATATAAGAGTAGATACGGCAAGAGATTTAGTTTTAAAGTTATATAATACAAGTAACGAAATAGTTAAGACAGCAGCAATGGCAGAAGTAGCAATAGTATATGGTAATAGATATCGTCCAGTTAATAAAAATTTGGATTTAGAGATGACAAAAGCAGAAGAGTATTTCTTCCAGGGAGAATTTAAACGAGCTTTAGAAAATACAATAAGAGCTATAAATGTTATTGAACCTGGTATTCATGAAAAGTTATTAGAGTCATTACAAAAATAAGATATTTTAGATATAAGGCACTTTAAGTGCTTTTTTCTTTGTTTTAAATATGATATTATTTAATGAATTGGAGGGATTATAATGGATTTGAAAAGTTATGATGAACTTATAATGACAATTAGAGAAGAAAGAGGTAGAATTTCATCAATAAAAGATAGATTAGATGAACTTAGTATTAATCCTTTTTCTAAAGATCGTTTTGAAAGAAGAAAATTAAAGAGAATGTTAGAAAAAATAAGAAGTAGAATAGAAGATTATAAAGAAGTAATTGATGATGCAACAACTTTTAAGAGATATAAATTATTAAATTTTTTTTGTGAATATTTATCTTTAACAGAAAGAGAAAATATTGTAGTAACAAAATTTACAGAAGTAGAAGAGAATGATAATTATTCAACAGGTCTTACTTATGTGGCTTTAGGTTCTACTTTAAAAAATCCAGGACTTACTACTTTAGGTTTTATGAATATGATGGATGATGATGAAGAAGAGACACATTATTATGTAGTTAGTAATGAAGAAACATCTCAAGCATTAAAATATACTTTTGATAATGACATGGATGCTGCTATTGATGAAGTTGATAATGCAAGATGTTTTTATGAAACAGAGCAAATAATTCATTTAGCTGATGGTACTCGTTTAGAGGATAAATACCTAGTTTATCCACAATTAAATGCTGTTTTTAAAAGATTAGTTGATTTATTTTTACAGTATCCTGATTTAAGTGATGAAGAAAGGTTTAAAAAAATAATAGATGAGACAAAAGGATATAAATTTATTAATCGCTATTGATTTACATAGAGGGTTAAATTATAATTAGGATGGTGATAAGATTATGATTTATTTAGATTATTCAGCAACAACACCAGTTTTAAGTGATGTACTTGAAAGTTATAATAAAGCTACTAGAGATTATATGGGTAATGCGAATTCAATTCATGCATTAGGAGTTAAGTCAAAGATACTACTTAATAGTGCGACAAAACAGATGTGTGAATTATTTGATATAAAAGAAGATGAATTAATATTTACTAGTGGAGCAACCGAATCAAATAATATGGCTTTAAAAGGTATATGTCTTTCATATGAAAATAAAGGTAAACATATTATTGTATCTAAATTAGAACATCCTTCTATTTATAGTATTTGCGATTTTTTAGCTACTAAAGGTTTTGAAATTAGTTATGTTAATAACGATTCTGAAGGATTAATAGATTTCGAAGATTTAAAAAGATTAATAAGAGAAGATACTATTTTAGTTAGTATTTGTGCTGTTAATAGTGAAATAGGAATTAGACAACCTTTAAAGACGATAAGACAGATAATTAAAAAAGAAAATCCAACAACTATTTTTCATAGTGATATGACACAAGCTATAGGAAAAATATCTGTATCTTTACATGATGTAGATTTAGCTTCTATGAGTGGACATAAGATTTTTGGACCTAAAGGAATAGGGTTTTTATATAAAAATAATAAAGTTAGATTAACACCAATTATTCATGGTAGTGGCAAGTTTAATGAATTAAGAACAGGAACACCACCACTTCCTTTAATTGTTGCTTTATCAAAAGCTTGTCGTATTGCTTTAACTGATTTAGAAAAGAAAGAACAAAGAGTTAAAAGTTTAAATGATAAAATATATAAAGAATTAAGTAAGTATGATGGAGTAATTATTAATTCAACTAAGTATTCAATACCACATATTTTAAATATAAGTTTAAAAAATATTAGACCAGAAACTTTTATACATGCAATGGAAGAAGATGAAGTCTATTTAAGTACTAATACTGCTTGTTCATCAGGCAATCTTAGTACATCAATTATGGCTATATATAATGATAAGACTAGAGCTATGTCTTCAATAAGAATTAGTTTAAGTTATGTTACAACAGAAGAGGAAATAAATAAATTTATAAGTTTATTTAAAATAAAATATAATGAATTAAATGATTTCATGAAGGAGAAAGAATAAATGAAAAAAATAATGATATTAATGATAATATCTTTGTTATTATGTGGGTGTGGCGAAAATAAGAATTTAAAATCTACTAATAAGACGATGTCTTGTTCAGGGATGAGAAAATTACTTGATGAAGATGATAAGGCAATGTTAATTGATGTAAGAACTAAAGAGGAATATGCTGAAGGCCATTTAGAAGGTGCTGTTAATATAGAGTATCGTGAATTAATAGATAAGCTTAAAGATGTTGATAAGAATACCAATATTATTGTTTATTGTAAAACAGGTAATAGAAGTGATTTATCTTATAATGAGTTAAAAAATAGTGGTTTTGTTAATGTATATGATTTAGGATCAATTAAGAATTGTCAAGAAACTTAAGATATAACAACTATAGTCAAATGATATAGTTGTTTTTTTTTTAGGTTATGTTATACTTAGATGTAGTTTTGGGGTGAATTCATGGAAAAGTTAATAATGATAAAATATGGGGAATTATCTACTAAGAAAGCTAATATAAATTTATTTTTGAAGCAATTAAAAGATAATGTTAGTTTTGCTTTAAGTAATATGGATGTAAATGTTAAGTTTGATAAAGGACGTATGTTTATTAATTTAAATAAAGATAATTTTAAAGAGGTTAGTGATTCTTTATCTAAAGTATTTGGTATTCATGAATATAATATAGCTTATAAGGTTACAACTAAGGATGTTAATGAATTAGAAAAATATGTTCTTGATTTAGTTACAAAGAAGGAATTTAGAACTTTTAAGGTTGTAACAAATAGAAGTGATAAAAGTTTTCCTATTCAAAGTATGGATTTTAGTCGTAGAATTGGTGGAGTTATTTTAAAGAATATAGATGATGTTAAAGTAGATGTTCATAATCCAGAATTATATGTAAATATTGAGATAAGAATGGATGCTGTATATATTTATTTTAATAGTGAAAAAGGAATAGGTGGATATCCAGTTGGAGTAGCTGGTAAAGGTTTGCTTATGTTGAGTGGGGGAATAGATTCTCCTGTCGCAGGATATATGGCTATTAAAAGAGGAGTTAAATTAGAATGTATTTATTATGAAAGTCCTCCACACACTAGTATTGAAGCTAAGAATAAAGTAATTGCTTTAGCACGTAAATTATCTTTATATAATAATGATATAAAATTACATGTAATTAGATTTACAGAGATTCAACAAGCAATATATCAGAATTGTCCTCATGAATATTTAGTAACAATTATGAGAAGAATGATGTATAGAATTGCTGAACGTATAGCTAGAATGAATAATGATAAGATAATTGTTAATGGAGAAAGTATTGGTCAAGTAGCAAGTCAGACTCTTACTAGTATGAATGTTATAAATGAAACAGTAAGAATTCCTGTTATAAGACCAGTAGCTTGTTTTGATAAATTAGAAATAATTGATATTGCTAAAAAAATAGATACGTATGAAACGAGTATTTTGCCTTTTGAAGATTGTTGTACTATATTTGTTCCAGAGCATCCTGTTATTAATCCAACATTTAGTGAAGCAAGAGAATATGAAAAAGCATTTGATTATGAAACAATGATTTATGATGCTATTAAGAATCATGAAGTAATTAAGATTAGTTATAATGATAAGATGTCAGAGTTTGAAGATTTACTTTAAACTTTTTTATTGCTTAATATTATTAGTTTGTGGTATAGTATGTAACTATTAAGGGGGATTTTGGTATGGAGTATGATATTATTAATCAAGTATATGAAGAAATAATAAGTATTGTAAATAGATATGTTAGAAGAACAAATTGCGATTATGATGTAGCACGTAAATTATCTTTTGCTTTATTAGGTTATTATCTTGTTTTTGGAGCAGATATATTTAATAAATTGAATGTTTTATTGGATTCTGTTAAAATATATCAATTTTCTAGTAAAAAGGAATATAGTGATACTTTAATCGAAATTGCACCAAGAATAGAAAAAATAAAAGATGAATTATTATTTAATCCAATTACTATTTGGGATTATAAATATGATTTAGATAATAAGTTTTTAGGAGGAATTCCTTATATTTTTTATATGTGTGATAATGTGACTAGTGATGTTTTAAGCTTAGCTCATGAAATGTCTCATGGACTTGAAGGAGTTAGTGCAACAGTAGTTAAGGAAGACGATAAAACAGTATGTATTAGTCAAGGATTTACTAAAATTACTGTTAATAAAGATAGTAATAGTTTTATGGAAGATAATTCTGGATTTATAGAAGTTGTAACTTCTTCATTAGAGACAAGGATTTTAAGAAGCTTCTTAAAATTAGATATTAGTAAAATTACTTCACCTTTATTAAGAGAATTTTTAAGTGAAATAGCAAAATATAAGAGTAAAAATGTAATGTCTAGTTCTTATGAGTTAATGAATAGTATTTTTAAAGATTTAACTGATAATGATGAATTTTATAATCTTATAAAAGAGTTCTTTTATGATAATAATGAAGAAGGCTTTAAAGCTAGATATGAAGCTTATGAAAATGGTTTATATTATAATATAATAAAAGAAGCAGCTGCATATTTAAGTAAAGGGGATATTAGTGTTTCATCAGCAATGTATTATAGAGATATTGTTGCAAGACAAGCAGCAAAGTTTAATCAAGTAACTGGTTATGAACCAGATAAAAAATTATTAATATTAGTATAATTAATTTCTTTTTATCCATAATATTAATGGGTGATATAAGATGTATAGAAGAAGTTGTGATTATTTTTATAAAAGTTGTGATTTAGAAAAGATGAGTCCATTAGATAAGAAAAGATACGAATTATTAAATGAATATGGATATAATATGGATTCTAATAAGAAAAGGGTAATAGATTACGAAATGAATATAAAAAGACATAAGAATTCAGAAAGTAAATAAAAAAGATGGCAAAAAGCCTCTTTTTTTTGTATAATACTTTTGAGGTGTTTATTATATGAAAATATTATGTGTAAATGCTGGTAGTTCATCATTGAAATTTCAACTTTATGAAATGCCAGAAAGAAAAGTAATCATTGGTGGTTACATTGAAAAAATAGGAGAACCTGATAGTTTTTGGAATACAAAAGTTGATGGTAAGAAAATTCGTGGAGAGAAGTTAATTAAGAATCATACTGAAGCAGTAGAGATTGTTATATCTGAATTAATTAAGTATAAAGCTATTGAAAGTATGGATGAAATTAAAGGTGTAGGACATAGAGTTTTACATGGAGGAGAAAAGTATTCTGACTCTGTTATAATTACAGATGAAGTTGTACAAAGTATAAAAGATTTAACTAAGTTAGGTCCTTTACATCATCCTGGTAATCTAGCTGGTATAGAAGCTATGAGAAAGGTTTTACCTGATGTTCCAATGGTAGCTGTTTATGATACTGCTTTCCATCAAACTATTCCAGAAATTAATTATATTTATCCAGTACCTTATGAATGGTATGAAAAGTATGGAGTACGTAGATATGGATTCCATGGTACAAGTCATAAATATATTACAAAGAGAATGCAAGAATTATTAGGACGTGAAGATATAAATATTATCAATTGTCATATTGGTAGTGGAAGTAGCGTTTGTTGTGTTAAAGATGGTAAATCTTATGATACTAGTATGGGTCTTACTCCTTTAGATGGTTTAATGATGGGTACTCGTAGTGGTGCTATTGATCCTTCTATTATTGAATACGTATGTAAAGAATCTGGTATGAGTGTAGAAGAAGTAACAACTATTTTAAATAAGAAGAGTGGATTACTTGGTGTTAGTAAGAAGTATGCTGATCACAGAGATATTGAAAAAGGTATGAGTGAAGGCGATAAGTTATGTGTATTAGCTAATGACTTATATGTTGATAGAATAGCTCGTTATATTGCTCAATATTATGTAGAATTAAATGGTAAGGTAGATGCTATTACTTTTACAGCTGGTTTAGGAGAAAATGCTCGTGAATTTAGAGAAGAGATAATTGGTAAATTAGGTTGTTTAGGTATTAAAGTAGATCATGATACTAATATGGAATATGCTGCTTATTGTGATAAACAAGAAGGAATAATTAGTACTAGTGATTCAACAGTTGCAGTATATGTTGTTCCTACTGATGAAGAGTTAATGATTGCTCTTGATACTTATAATTTTGTAAAATAATAATATTTGAATAAAGAGAGGTTGTGGACTTGTGAAAAGTATGATAGCAAGAAAAATATACAAGAAAATAAAGCAATATAATACAATTGTTATTGCTAGACATATTAGTCCTGATCCTGATGCAATAGCAAGTCAAATAGCTTTAAGAGATTCTATAAAGTTAACTTTTCCTAAAAAGAATGTATATGCAGTCGGAGCGACGGTTTCTAAGTTTAAATATTATGGTAATTTAGATAAGGTAGATGAAAGTACTTTTACAGATGACGCTTTATTGATATCTTTAGATGTTCCTAATCTTGCAAGAGTCGATGGAGTAGATTTAGCTGCTTATAAAGAGAAATTTAAGATAGATCATCATCCTACAGAAGATGATTTTGGAGAATGTGATTGGGTAGATGAGACTTCATCTAGTACTTGTCAAATGATTATTGATTTATTGCTTACTACTGGAATGAAAATAGATCGTAAGATAGCAGAAAATTTGTATTTAGGAGTTGTATCAGATAGTGATAGATTTCTAATAACTTATACAAGTGCTAATACGTTTTATTTAGTAGCTAAATTGATTGAGAAGACACAAATAGATTTTACAAGTTTATATCATTATTTATATGAGAGACCTTATGAAGAGATTAAGTTTCATGGTTATTTATCAGAAAATATTAATATTACGGAAAATGGTTTTGCATATTTAGTAATAGAATCTGATGTTTTAAAGAAATATAATGTTGATCCTGCTACACCATCAAATATGATTAATGATTTTAGTAATATTAAGCATGTATATGTATGGGCTTTTGTAACTCATGATGATAAGAATGATATTTATAAAGTTAATATAAGAAGTAAAGGACCTATAATTAATGAGGTTGCTGCTTTATTTGGTGGTGGAGGTCATAAAATGGCTTCAGGGATAAGACTTCATAATAAAGAAGATATAGATAAGGTATTGAAAGCTTTAGATGAAGTATGTATGAAATATAAAGAAAGTCTAAATTCAGAAGTTTAGACTTTTTTTATGGCAAGATAAGTGTTAAGAAATAAATAAAAAATAAATAATATGTTTTAAAATATGTTATGATTATTATAGAGGTGTTTCTTATGGATAAAGAGATTGAAACTTGTTTTATAGATGGAAGTAATGGAGATATATTAGAAGAAATAAGAGGATATAATAATATTAAGGAATTAATTATTAAAGGAGTAACTCTTGATAATAGA
>DEUO01000007.1:7923-11504 GCA_002362595.1 Caryophanales bacterium UBA3260 | reverse complement strand
GATATACTCATTATAATCATAATACTAATATCTATTAATGTTTCAATGTTTACTGGAATAGGTCTTATTAAGCTTGATGCTCCTAAGATAAATAATATATTAAAAATGTTACTACCTATTACGTTGCCTAAAGCAATGTCATTTTCTCCTTTTATTAATGATACTACTGATGTACATAATTCTGGAAGAGATGTTCCTATAGCAACGATTGTTAAGCCGATGAATCTTTCACTAAAGCCAAAAGTTCTAGCGATATTAGAAGCAGCTTTTACTGTTAATTGACCACCTACAATAACACTTACTAAGCCGATAATAATTAGAAATATATCAGTTATTTTAAATTTTCTTTCTTCAATTTCTTTTTTCTTTTCAGGATCAATTCCTTTAATAAGTTTAGTAAGATATATTATTAAACATATTAATAATATTAAACCATTTATTCTATTTAATAGAAGACTGTTGCCTAGAAAGAAATTAATTCCTATTAGAGTTAATAGTAAAATAGAACTAAAGATGGAAAACATATAATCTTTTTTTACAACTTCTTTTTCGATAATAACATCTTTAAATAAAGCTGTAACGCCTAAGACAACTAAAAGATTAAAAATATTAGAACCAATAATGTTTGATATTGATAAATCTGTACTATTTTTTATTCCTGCGGTAATACTAACGGCAGCTTCAGGTGCAGATGTACCAAAAGCAACTAAAGTTATACCGATAATTATTGATGGTATTTTAAAAACTTTAGCTATATTGGAACTGCCATCAACAAAAAAATCAGCACCTTTAATAAGTAATAAAAAACCAGCAAATAGTAATAAATAATTCATATATCATTCTCCTTTTTTACTAAAAAAAACTTTTATACATATTACTGCATAAAAGTCTTGTTATTTAAATTATATGCGGATATTAAAATCGTCATGACGCATATAATCCCATAAATGGGTAACTACTCCCTTTTTTACTCAAAATAATATAACATATTTTTTGATTTTTTTCAACTTTTCTTTTTTACTTTATATTATCTAAATTACCTTTTAGTGGAAGAATATTCCAACCTTCTAATTCATCTAAATATGGTTCATAGTAATCATTTAATAAATATACTTTTTTGTTATAGAAGAAAGCAAATGCTATTTCAGCAAAGCTATTTGGACCAATATAATTTTCGATACCATTTTTAGTAGCGTTAACAATTAAAATATAAGGATTATCTTCATTTATTATTCTTTCAAAATGTTTACGAGAAGCTATTAATTTAGGTAATCCTTCCATACATTCTTTAGGTAAAAAAACATTCCAACCATTTCTTTCTAAAATATCTTTAATTCTTATTATTTCATCTTTTACTTTCATGCTACCGCATAAAACAATATTTTTCATAATTCACCTTCTAAGTAATTGCTTTATAATATTAATATCTAAACTACTTTCTAAAGTTATATCATATGAGCTAAGCATTTCTTCAGTAGTTCGACTTTTATCAAAGACTTTTTGAATACTTTCAAGTATTTCTTTTTTTACTTTACTACTACTATTTATATAAATCAATAATAAATTTAAGGCTTTTATAATTGAAATAATATATTTACTGGAAATAAAAGCTTGATAGATATTAACTTTTTTTTCTTTCTCATAATAAAAACTTATTAAGCGGTCTAATTCTGTTATTAAAAATTCTATTCTGTTAGTAAGGTTATATCTTAGTATTTTATTATTTTCCAGAAGAGAGATAAATTCTAAAAAGATAGGAAATAATTCTGAATTGTTATAATCTATTATACTACATTTATTTGATTCAAGCTCTAAATGACATAATTCATGAATATATGATGATGGAGTTATAATAGTTGGAAAACGATTTAAGCATATTTTTGAAAAATATGGATTCATCTTTTGCAAAAAATCTTCATCTTCTATATCAACACATAACATTTTTAAGTAACCATCTTTTTCGCCTTTTGAATTGAAAGAAACAGGTAGATTAAATGGACTTATTTTTCGTCCAATGGAATTATAAAGTTCTAAAGCTTGAGTATAGTCATATATATCTTCTTCTTGTAACGTAGATACTATTTTAGGAGTAGCATAAAGAATATCGTGAACCTTAAAGAATGTATCATAGAATTCTTTCCCTTGTTTTAGAACTTTTTTTCGCATAATATAAGGTGTTCTTACTTTTTCTTTTTGATATTCTAATTCAGATAAAGAGACAATGTAGTTAGCCATTTTTTCATCGATGTTAGCAATTTTATAATCTAAACTATGACCATGAATTAGTAAATAAAGTTTTATTAAATCTGTATATTCTTCCATAAACCCTCTATAAATATATAATATTACTTTTTTAATTTCTAATTATTATAACAGAAATTTATAAATTTTAAATAAAAAATAAAACTTACCAACAAAATATGTTGATAAGTAGAATTTCGATAGGTTTTAGAAGATAAGTATATTATAATTAGCCAGAAATATAATATATAGGCGTAATCTCTACGAACTTTATATGTCGAGGAGGTGGTAAGATGTTAACATATATTTTTATTCCTTATATTTAAGCTTTTTTATGTATTATTGAAAAGAATTAAAAAGCAATAGATTTGGAGTAATTGTGGAGAGTAAAAAAGAAAAAAGCTAGGTATTACCTAAGCTTAAATTATAAATATGGTTACCCCAGTAGGAATTAATATAAATAATTTAATTAATACAATTTCCTGTATTTATGTTATTAAATTAATTTTAGAATGCACTAAAAAACACTACAAATTTATAAAAATGTGTTTGGAGTGTGTTTGAAAAGATGAATTCTTAGATATAGTTTATCGTAATTATTTATAGATAGATAAATAGAAGTCTATCACTAGGCTTCTATTTTTGTGTGAAAACATTTCTTTATTTCGTTATCTTTTATATCCAAGGCTTCAATTATTCGATCTTGCTCTGGAGTAAAAAAAATGCGTTTTATTTTCAATTATTCTTTTCATTCTATAAGTTGTTATTTTTATATCTTTACAAAATTTATTCATTTTTACCTTAAACTTACTACCATCGTATTTTTGATTTACTTTATTCATCCAGAAAGTATGATCATACCTATCTTCATATCTCACTATCAATCAACCTCTAATATAATTAGAGCATATCTGTATCAATCGGTCAAAATTTGCCATATTTTGTGAAAAAAGATTGGCAAGGTGTACCCTGTATGATATAATAATATTATGAAAGGAGATGAATAAGATGCAATTTTCTATAGTATTATGGAAAATAAAAATAACTTTGTGCTTCCAATTCTACAAAAAACACAAAGTTAAAAAAAATTATAGAAGATGGAGCTAATGCTCCTCTTCAATATTTATTTTAACATATTGAAAGGAATTTGACAAATATTATGGAAAAAAAGAAATTTAACAAAAGAGAATATGATAATCAATATCAAAGAGAAAATTATTTACAATTTAAAGCAAAGCTTAAACCTGAAGAAAAATTAGAAATAGATAGATGGCTTAATGAAGTAAATCTTAATAAAACAGAATTTATTAGAGAAGCTTATCTATTAATGAAAGAAAAAT
>DEUO01000007.1:3258-7689 GCA_002362595.1 Caryophanales bacterium UBA3260 | reverse complement strand
ATCTATTAATGAAAGAAAAATACAAAAAGAAGGAATAAAATGAAGAAAATATATAGAATTGAAAAAGATAATGATTTTAATGGTGGTATAGATTTTAATACTTATGAAGAAGCTTTAGAAAATATAACAAAGCAATTGCATGATGAAGCTAACTATATGTATAATATTAATAAGGATAATATTTACTCATTATGTGAGATTAATGTAATTAACGAAAATGAAGATAATTATGAAGAGGAATATTTTGATACTTTAATTAGTATTTCTGTAAAAGATTATAAAAATATGACTTTAGAAGAAAAAAATATAATTGGATTAAAATATTAAAACAAAAAAAAGAGTTCTAAACACATTTAGTGAATAGAACTCTTTTTACTCTATCTTTTACCTATATTTCAGTTATTTTAAAAAATTACTAGATACCCATCTCTCAGCATCAGGGCTTATTTTAGACCAACCATTGATAGTTTTAAATACCTGGACTGGCGTTCCGTATTTTAAGCATGCTATTGGACTATTTTTCTTAATACTTCTTACTTTTCTTACATTAAGTCGTCTCTAGCAGTGACTTTTTTTATAGAAGGTTTAGATTCTTTTAAGTACTTACTACAAACCCATTGATTATCACCAATGCGCGAATAACCATTTTTTGACTCATAAACAATTACTTTAGATCCAACTTGAATCAATCCTGTACTAGTTCATTTTGGACTAGTATGAACTACTAGTCCTTCATAGTCAACATCTGATACATATTTATATTCTATTTGAATATCTTCAATTAATTTAGCATTTGGTCTAAGTAAAAGACATAATAAAAAGCCAATATTTCTATTGACTTAATAGTGCTATTTTATAAGCACTGTACTGACAATATAAACAGATTTGAACTATTACTTGAAATGTTTTCTGCAGTTTCATTTCTGTACAACCAAATTACACTACATGTTATCAGTACACTACCTACAAAGTAGTGGTATATTATTTGACTTTCTACATAAAATATACTATAATGTAATTGTAATTACATTTGAGTGCTCAAGTTCCTTTAGGGACGCGGGTACTCTTTTTTTATCTTTTATAATAAACAATTACATTATTTTCTTTATCAAGTAATATAACTTTTTTGATTTTTTGTCTTTGATTTTTTTCAAAAATATTCTTCAATTTTTCTTTCAAACGATCAATCTCATAAGATGTTTTTCTTTGCTTTAATATAAGATTAGGTGTTTGATTTTTTTCTGAAGCGTTATGTAAAATATTATCAATTATATTTTTAGAATTACCATCTATTCCTTTTAAATCCCATAATTCTTTTATATCTTCTATCCAAAAATCTGGACTTTTATATCCATCAGAATGAGTTTTTGGATTTAAATATACTTCATATCCAGTTATTTTTTCTAATTCTTTTTGCATTTCTATTTCTTCTATCATCTTTTTATCGTCCTCAAAAAAGAAATCATAATGTTTATTACCTTCACTATCAATAGAATAATTTAATCTTCTTTCTACCGGATTAGGATTGCCTTTCATATTTTTTAGATCTTCTGTTAAATCTTTGTAAGATGGATTTTTTATTTCTTTTTCAGGCACATTTTTTATGCTTGATTTAACATATTCTCTATTAAAATCTCTTTGTAAATTATTTTCATCAATAAAATGTTTATTTCTTTGTTGCCATTCTTTTACTTTGCTTTTACATTTTGAATATGCTTCTGCATCATCGTTAGCTTTAAACATTTCTGATTTTCTTTTCCATTTTCTGATACCTCTTTCAAGATATCGTTGACGTTGAGATAAATTATAAGCATTTGTACATTCTTCCTTGTTAAAATGTTTTAATTCATCATCTCTAGCTTCTCCGAAGTATGGTTCAAAGTAATGTCGACAATTTATTCCAGCAAGTCCATCAACTTCACCATAATGAGTAATTTTAACTAAATCAGTTCTTTTAATAACTGTACCTTGCCAATCAAAATGGTTAGGTCTACATTGTAAATGTTCAGATAAGTATAGATATTCACATTTCAGTTCGTTAGCTACTTCCATACTAATATTATTTGATAATTGTCTACTAGCTGTTAAAATTTCTCTTCTTACGGCACTTTCAATGTCATATTTTCTTATTCCTATAACATTTCCAGCTTCATCAGTAGTTTTATATGTAAGAATATCAATTCCTTCATTACTTAAATTATTGATAGATTCTCTTATAGCTTCTTGATATGAATGAGTTCCCATACTTGTTTTTAAATTAGCTTCTTCTACTATATTTAAATAAGCTTCTTTAGTACTTTTTTCTATTTTATTTGACATTTGTATTAGAGTATTATTAAGCTCATTATGTGCAGTGTTTATAATGACCTAAAAACGTTATATAACAAAGTTAAATCTTATAGAGATTTTAAATTAGATTGGTTTGTATTTGGAGCAATTGAACCTTTTAGAGAATCTACAGTAGCAGCTAAAAAAAACAACTATTGTGATATAGCTAAGTTAAGACGTATAAGAATACATGATTTTAGACATAGCTGTGCATCCTTATTAATAAATCAAGGAGCATCTATAAATTTAGTTTCAAGATATTTAGGTCACGCTAATGTTTCGATTACATTAAATACATATACTCATTTATATAAAAGCGAATTAGAAAATATGACTAAAATCTTAAATTCATTATAAAAGTGTGTTTGAAAGTGTGTTTTATTATTTAAAGACATTTAAAAAATCCCGTATTTATGGGATTCATTGATAATATGGTTACCCCAGTAGGATTCGAACCTACGGAATGTCAGGGTCAGAGCCTGATGCCTTACCACTTGGCGATGGGGTAATTCCATAATTATTTTATCATATTTTTATAATTTTTAAAGATATATTTTTAAAAATGTCTTGAAGCTCCTCCACCACTAGAGTGTCCTCCACCACCTCTTGTAAAGCTGCTTTTTGATGAATGATATGATGAAGTATTATATCCTCTTCTACCACTAGATAAGCTTGCACTTTTAAATACTGTTACAAATATATAAACAATGAAGCCAAAAAATACTAAGAAAATTGTAAATCCTGCATGGAAATTAATATAATTTAAAAATATAAATTCTCCTACAAGTAATGCTATAAATAGAAGAAAAAAGATGAAACCATAAACATTTGTTAAAATACCTAGAAAGACAGAAAATCCTACTTGAGCTATTATAAGAGAATCTGGAATTACCGAATCTGTCTTATGTTGCGGAGCGGATAAATCAGCAGAACTTATTTCATCATATAAGGCATTATATAAATTAATTATTCCGCCATTCCAGTCGTTATTCTTAAGATAAGGAATTGCGTAATTATCTAAAAATCTTCCTGCTTTACCATCAGGTATTAAGCCTTCTAAATGGTCACCTACTTCAATACGAATATTTCGATCATTTACAGATACTAATATAAGTATTCCAGAATTTTCTTTAGAACCAATTTTATTATCATTATAAAATTTATTTGCATAATCTTCGATTGATATTCCTTCTAAATCATTTATTGTTAAAACAACTATTTGGACATCTTTTTGTTCATATAACGCTTTACTTTTAGATATTACTCTTTCTTCATTTTCTTTATCAATAATATCAGCATAATCATTTATATAGAATTCAGGCGTTGGTGATACAACATTAAATGCTTTTACTATAGGAATTAAAGAAAATATTAAACCTATTATGAAGGCTTTAAATATTTTAGTCAAAGTTTACCTCTGGAGTTGTTTTAGCTTCTTCTTTGCTTTCAAAATAATTTTTTTCTTCAAAATTAAAGATAGATGCAATTATATTGTTAGGAATTTGTTTTATTGCTTTATTATAAGATTTAACTGCTTCGTTGTATTCTTTTCTAGCTATAGCGATGCGATTTTCTGTACCAGATAGTTCATCTTGAAGATTAGTAAATTGAGTATCTGCTTTTAAGTCTGGATAGTTTTCAACAATAACCATTAAAGCATCTATAGCTTCAGAAAGCTCTTCATTTCCTTTAGCCTTCTCTTCTATACCATTTGCTTTTAATAAATTCTCACGAGCTTTAGTAATTAACTCGATAGTTTCTGTTTCATGATTTGTATACCCCTTTACAGTATTTACTAAATTAGGAATTAAGTTTAATCTTCTTTCTAATTGCGTATCAATATTTGAAGATTGATTGTCTACTTGTTCATTCAAATCGATTAGTTTATTATAAGAACTAATAAAAGATCCTCCTACTAGAAGAATAATTGCCACTAAAACAATTAAAATCATTGTACTTTTTTTCATATAACTCTCTCTTTCCTATTTTTATTGTAATTTAAAAGTAAAGTATTTACAAGATGTTGATGTAGTACTTTACTTTATACTAGTCAATTATTGTTACTTTATGATTACACTTTTTTATTATTTTTAGTAAATCATT
>DEUO01000007.1:0-3028 GCA_002362595.1 Caryophanales bacterium UBA3260 | reverse complement strand
TTTTATTATTTTTAGTAAATCATTATACATAATAGATATGGTTTTAGTGTTAACATTAGGATGAAATAAAAGTTTTTTATTTATTAAATCTTTATCTAGTAATATCTCTACTTTATTATCTTTGTCATTAATAATAGCTAATGGAGTAACACTACCAACAGAAAGATTTAAAATAGATGATAAATCTTCTATACTAGCAAATGAAAGATGGGAACAATTAAGTATTTTGCTTAATTCTTTAAGATTTGCTTTCTTATCTTCTTCTAGAACATAAATATAATAATTTTTTTTATGGTCTGTTAGAAATAAATTCTTACAACCTTGTCCTTCTATCATATTTTTTATATGCTTAGCTTCTTCGATAGTCGTTACTCTTTCATGCTCTATTTCTTCATACTCTATATTTAAATCATTTAAAAGTTTATAAATATCCATAGTTATCACCTAAATAATTTTATCATATATTAATGTTATTTTGCTTTTTTTATAGTATAATGAAATCAGGAGGTAGATATGACAATTTTATGGTTAGTAATTGTAATCGGTCTGACGATTATTGAAGTAACGACAGTTAATTTAGTTACAATTTGGTTTGTAGCATCTGGACTTGTTTCTTTAATTGTTTCTTTCTTTAATGATTCTTTTATTATTCAATTAAGTATTTTCGTTATATTAGGTATAGTTTTTTTAATAACTACAAAAAAACCATTAGAAAAACTACTTAATAAAACAAAATATAAAACTAACTTAGATCGCGTTTTGGATATGGAAGGAATCGTCACTGAAGATATTACTAAAAACAAAGCTGGGGAAGTTAAAGTTGATGGAAAGATATGGACCGCTATTGCGAATGAGTCAATCAAGAAAGATAGTACTGTTAAAATATTAAAAATTGAAGGTGTAAAATTACTTGTTGAGGAGGTTAAATAACAATGGAAATTCTTATCCCTATTTTAATTATTGTATTTATTTGTATAGTTTTATGTATTAAAGTTGTACCACAAGCTGAAGCTTATGTTATAGAAAGAGTTGGTTCTTATTTAGAAACATGGCAGAATGGATTACATTTTATGATTCCATTTATAGATCGTATTTCTAATAAATTAACATTAAAAGAAATTGTAAAAGATTTCAAACCACAACCTGTTATTACAAAAGATAATGTTACAATGCAAATTGATACGGTAGTTTATTTTCAAATTACTGATTCAAAATTATACTCTTATGGAATTGAAAATCCAGTAAATGCAATTGAAAATTTAACAGCTACTACACTACGTAATATTATTGGTGAACTTGAATTAGATGAGACACTAACTTCACGTGATGTTATTAATACTAAAATGAGATCAATTCTAGATGAAGCAACAGATCCATGGGGTGTTAAAGTTAATCGTGTAGAGGTTAAAAATATTTTACCACCAAGAGATATTCAAGAATCAATGGAAAAACAAATGAGAGCTGAACGTGAAAGACGTGAAGCAATACTAAAAGCAGAAGGTGAAAAGAAAGCTGCCATCTTGATTGCTGAAGGTGAGAAAGAAAGTACAATTCTTAGAGCCGATGCTGAGAGAGAGGCAAAGATTCGTGCTGCGCAAGGTGAAGCAGAAGCTATCATCAAAATCCAAGAAGCTACTGCACAAGGATTAAAACTTTTGAAGAGTGCTGAAATGGATGAAGCAGTGTTGAAATATAAGAGCTATGAAGCTATGGTTGATGTTGCTAATGGTAAAGCTACAAAGATTATTGTTCCAAGTGAATTGCAAAACTTTGCAACTATGGGAACAACAATTGCTGAAACATTAGATCCAAAAACACCGATTGATACAATGAAAAAAGAAAAATAATAAAATCCTGTCAACTATGACAGGATTTTAATGTCTATAATTATGTTAATTATGGCGAATAGAAGAGTTAAGATTCTAAATTTTAACTTTTTTGTTTTGTGATGAAAAATAATCATTCCGAGAATTGCACCAAATGGTGCGAAGAAAGCTAAAAGTAGTAGAGCAAATTCACTTATCCGTTCTTTCTTTTTAATAGCTTTAAATTTATCTAAACCATAAAATAGGAAAGTTAAAATATTAATGCTTACTAAGTATTTAATCATGAGCTTTTCTTCCTTGATAAGTATCTCTTTTGACCATTTCTTTATCAATGTCATTTAAAACGCAGAATTTTTTAGTTAGCCAAGTTGGCTCTATCAATTCATCTAGTTTAGGGTCTCCAGTTATGCGGTGGATTACTATTTCTTCTCTTAATAATTCTAATTGTTCTACTACAATATCAATGTATTCTTCTTTTGTAAGTAAATGAAACTTTTCTTTTTCATACATTGTTGCTAATGGGGTATCTTTTACGACGCTAAGCATATGAATTTTTACACCTTGAATATCTAGACTATTAATATATCTGGCTGTTGCTAGCATATCTTCTTTTGTTTCATAAGGTAAGCCATTAATAATATGAACTACAACATCAATATTTCTTTTTCTTAGACGTCTTACCATATCTTCAAAACATTTTAAGGAGTGACAACGATTAATTAATTTAGAAGTTTTCTCATTAGCTGTTTGAAGACCTAACTCAATAGTTAGATAAGTCTTTTTATTTAATTCTTCTAGATAGTCTAGACATTCATCACTGATAGCATCAGGACGGGTTGCAATATTTAGACCAATGACATTTTCTTGTTTTAAGATTGTTTCATAAAGTTCTTTTAGCTTCTTTACTGGAGCGTATGTATTAGTTCTTGCCTGAAAGTAACCAATATATTTAGCTTGAGGCCATTTTTTATGCATCATGTTTTTTATTTCTTGAAACTGTTTTTCTAAAGAATCGTTAATGTTTCCAGCAAATTCACCACTACCAGTTTTAGAACAATAGATACAGCCACCATGGCCAACAGTTCCATCAATATTTGGGCAAGAAAACCCGGCATTTAAGCTGACTTTAAAGACTTTTTCATTAAATCTATTTTTATAGTAATAGTCTAAGGTATGATAACGTTTATTCGTATTACTATATT
>DEUO01000083.1 GCA_002362595.1 Caryophanales bacterium UBA3260 | reverse complement strand
CATTAACTCTACTATAATAACGATTATTACTATCTATCTTATCAAATGTTGCATAAGCTTTATTATATTCTTTCTTATTTAAATAATCTATAGAATCAAAATATAATAAACTATCATCATATACCTTATTTATCTTATCTAATAAAATATTATAATCATTTTCAGTTATAGCTTTAACATTATTATCTTTATCATTCTTTACATTCACATAAGTATATAAATCTTGTAATAAACTATTTATATTATCTTTTTGTTGTAACAATTCTTCTTTATTCTTAATTTCATGATGATAAAAAGCATCTATCCATTCTTCACATTTCTTTTTAACTGCTTCTTGAGCTTTTTCTACTTGTTCTGTATCATTTTTTATATCTTCTAAAATTTGTAATAACTCGCTCTTATCTTTACTTTCATAATAACTATCTAAAGCTTTATCAATTGAAGATTGAATCTTATCTGTACTATCATATGGTTTAGTATTATTACCATCACTTTTACTCCAGAAATTATATAAAGAAAAACCTACTAGTAATAAAAATAACATTGAAATAACACTAATAACAAATATCTTCTTACGTTTTCTTACACTAGCATCAGAATTAATATTATTTTCATCATCAACCATTTCATCACTAGTATCTTCATCTTTTATATTTTCATTAATAATATTAGTATCATCTTCACTCTTCATTTTAGGAAGAATATCATCTATTTTTTCCTCTTCATTTATATCATGAGACATATTATCTATTTGATTACTAATATCATCCATTAAAGTACTTTCATTTTCTAAAACAATTCGTTTAGTCTCTCCCAATAACAAATCATCTTGAACCATACTATCTTCTACATTGTCAATTCCCTCAAACTTATCAAAATCTTCAGAATCATTATTATCATCTTTTAGTTCCACTTCATATGGATTATCTGATAAATTGTAATCAACAGGAGTAAGTTCAATAACTGGTTCATTATCCTTTTCTTCTTTTAATTGCGGTAAATCAAATTCGTCCTTATTAATAATTCTTGCTCCACAATAAGGACACTTAATCAAACTCTTTTTAATTCTTTTATTACATTTGCTACAAATCATCTCTCCACGCCCTTTTTTCTTATATAATATATCATATTTTTACTCTAATGTAGAGAGGAATATGTCACTTTTTTAAATTTTTTTGAATTATATGCCTAAAATAGTGTTATAATTTAAAAGAACCTATAGTCGTTCTCACGAATAGTCTTTTTTTATTTAAGGAGGTAGAGAAAAATGGCTAAATATGTCTTTGTAACTGGTGGTGTTGTATCCGGTCTCGGTAAAGGTATAACAGCATCATCAATTGCTCTTTTATTAAAATCGCGTGGATACAAAGTTTTCATGCAAAAGTTTGATCCATATATCAACGTCGACCCTGGAACAATGTCTCCATATCAACACGGAGAAGTTTTTGTAACAAGCGATGGTTCAGAAACGGATTTAGATTTAGGTCACTACGAACGCTATATAGATGAAGAATTAAACTACACATCCAATATGACAATGGGTAAAGTTTTCGCATCTGTTATTGAAAAAGAGCGTCGTGGTGACTTTTTAGGTGGAACAGTACAAATAGTTCCTCATGTCACAAACGAGATTAAAGCTCGTATTCACGAAGCTGCTCATACTTCTAACGCTGATATCATAATTACTGAAATAGGTGGAACTATCGGTGATATAGAATCAGAAGCATTTTTAGAAACTTTAAGACAATTACGTCTTGAAGAAGGATACGATAATACCCTATTTGTACATACTACCCTAGTTCCAGAAATATATGGCAGTGGAGAATTAAAAACAAAACCAACACAACATTCTGTAATCGAACTACGTGGTATTGGTATTCAACCAGATATTATTGTCTGTCGTACACCTATTATGTTAGATGATGATATAAAAAATAAAATATCTATGTTCTGTAGTATTCCATCTAATAACGTAATATCATCACCTGATGTAAAAAACATATATAGTATTCCACTTATATATCATGAACAAGGAATAGATGAAATAATCCTTAATCATTTTAATCTGGAATCGAAAAAGATAAATATAAAAGAATGGGAAAAACTCGTAAAAATAACTGATAATCTTAAAGACGAAATAGAAATATCTTTAGTAGGTAAATATGTCGGCTTACATGATGCTTATATTTCCGTAGTAGAATCATTAAAACATGCTGGATATCCAATAGGAGTTAAAGTTAATATTAACTGGGTAGATTCAGAAAAACTAGAAGCACCTGATACAGATTTAAAAGAAATATTTAAAAACTCACAAGGAATTATTATCCCTGGTGGTTTTGGTTCACGTGGTATTGAAGGCATGATAAAAGCTGCTAAATATGCGCGTGAAAATAAAATACCATATTTAGGAATATGTCTAGGTATGCAAATAGCTTCAATAGAATTTGCCCGCAATGTATGTAATATAGAAGATGCTAATTCGACAGAATTTAATCCGATGTGTAAAAATCCAATTATCGATTTAATGGCAGATCAAAAACAAATAATTAATATGGGCGGTACACTTCGCTTAGGTAATTATGAATGCTCAATAAAAAAAGATACCTTAGCATATAACGATTATAAAGCTGAAACTATTCTGGAAAGACATCGTCATAGATACGAATTTAATAATAAATATCGCGATATATTTGAAAAAAATGGTGTTATCTTCTCAGGAATTAATACTAAAGCAAACTTAGTAGAAATAATTGAAATACCATCACACCCTCACTTTATAGCATGTCAATTCCACCCTGAATTTAAATCACGTCCTAATCGACCACATCCTCTATTTAAATCATTTATTGAAATATCAGCTAATCAAAAGAAAAAATAAAAGATATTAGATTATTTCTAATATCTTTTTTAACTATTCTTAACTACTAATCTTATATAAAGATACCTAAATAAAGCAACTACAAATACACATGATGATATTATAACTAATATGAAACTATAATTCTTATTTTCATCTTTAGAATCTTTATTTTTAGAATTTGTATAATCTCCTTTATTATCATCGTTGCTATTTT
>DEUO01000140.1:2337-9340 GCA_002362595.1 Caryophanales bacterium UBA3260 | reverse complement strand
AACTCTTAGTATTACTATAATATTAAATTCTTTAAAGGTAAGTATATTATTATCTAAGTTATTATAAATATAGTCATATTCTTGATTGTTATAAAGATTAGCTAGTTTTTTTTCTTGATAAGGATTATAGAAGGAATAACAATATATTGTGTAGATAAGAAATGATATAAAAGAAAATAATATTATAGTAATACTAAGAGTTATTAAGAGATTCTTATCTTTCATATACGAATTCCTTTCTATTATTTTTTTCTATTTAGTTTATCTAGATACATTTTTATAAATATCCAGATTGTAAAGATGAAACCAATACTAACATATAAGTAGAATAGAAATTTTTGTTCATTGGTATTAATTCCATTAGAAGCCATTAATGATGCTCCGACGATAAAAGCTACATCGAGGAAGCAGACAACTATACGATGTATCATTTTTTCAAAGCGATCGATATAGTCTTTGGCATCTGATATTTCGATATTTACCTTAGTTTCACCACGAGTCAAGGATTTTAGGAAGGTATGAATATCTGTTGGAATACGAATTATACTGCCTAAAGAACTTATTAAGTGTCCTGTTTCTTTAGCAATTTTTTCTTTATTTACAAGATCTTTTAGATTGTAATTTTTAGCATATGTGGCAAATACTTGCATCAAGTTTATATTAGGGCTTACTACTTCTAAAGTACCTTCTAAGACTACTATACCTCTTACAAGCATTGTTATATCATGTGGAATAGTTATATTGTTTGTAGTTAGAATATTCATTAATTCTTCAGTAAATTTAGCTATATTAATATCTTGAATACCTGTTGTTTTATTTTTATCTAGAATTAGTTGTAATTCATTACATAAACGATAATGATTAATAGTTCCTTTACTTTCACATATTATTAATAAAGTTCTTTCTACTTCTTTTATATCATCATTAAAGATAGATATGATACATCTCTTTAATAATTCTTTATTTCGATTATTTAAGCGCCCCATCATACCGAAATCGATATATGCAATTTTGCCATTATCAATTAGAATATTATCGGGATGGGGATCAGCATGGAAGTAACCTACATCAATAGCTTGATATATGTAATTATCAGCTAATTTATTTCCTATTTCATTTAAGTCATATCCTAGTTCTAAAAGTTTATCTGTAGAACTTATTTTAGGTCCTTCTATGTATTCCATTACCATTACTTTCTCAGTAGTAAGACTTTTATATACACGAGGTACTTTAATATATTTGATTTCTTTATTTATAGAATAGAATTCATTTATATGCTCTGCTTCTGTTAGGAAATTCATTTCTTCTAAAGAAGTATTTAATAATTCATCTAATACATCATTAAAGGAAATAATATTATTAAGTATCTTTTGTACTTTTAGAATTTCCAATGCTTTTTTTAGAACTCTAATATCAGCAATCATTGTTTCTTTGATATTTCGTCTTTGGACTTTTATTACGACTTTTTTTCCATCTTTAAGAACAGCTTTATGAACTTGGGCGATTGATGCACTACCTAAAGGTATACGATCAATAGATAGAAATATCTGGAATAGATTCTTATCGTATTCCTCTTTTAAGATATCAAGAATTTCTTGATAAGACATTGGTAAAACATCGCTTCTTAGTTTACTAAGTTCTGATAGATATTCTTTTGGTAAGATATCGGGACGATTTGATAATATTTGACCTATTTTTATAAATGTAGGTCCTAAATCACTACATATTTCGCGTAATTTAACAGGATTTATTCCACTGATAATATCGTGTTTTTTTAAGATATCAATTATTTGTAATAATCTTGTTTTGCCACTTATATTATTGTTGTTCTCCTTTTCCATGTTTTGCATCAGTCCATCCCATTTTATTCATTATATCTTTTTTATCTTTTTCACTAAGATTATTTAAATCTTTTAAGATATCTTCTTTTCTAGATGTTACATTAATATTTTTTTCTTTCATCATTTCATTAATATTATGTTTTAATTCTTCATTAGCTATTAAGCCTTTTTCGTATAGTTCTTTACCTTTAGCGTATAAAGAATCAGATACGTCTTTTAGTTTTTCGTTTGTTTCACTTATAGCTCCTATACCCATGTATAGAATTGTTTTTAAATCTTCTTTCATATTATCACCTATTATAATTATAGCATAGTTAATAATTTTATTAAAGGAATAGTGTTTTATCATAATAAAAAAAGATTTTATAAATCTTTTTTAGGTTATTTTACTTAAGATATAATCTTCGTATGTATTGAATTTATTATTAAGAATAGATTTTATTTCTTGCCATGTATGTCTTTCATAAGATATTATTTCTGTTATTGGTAAAGATAAGATATTACTTATTTCTTCTTTAGTATAGAATGATTTGTTTATGAAACCTAAACGAAGTAATAGATACATTTCATAAGTTATATCACCATATGATTCAACAATACCTACTATTTTTGTCTCTTTACAAGTTCTTATAAAGGTATCTATTGTTCCGGTACCAGGAATATTTGATACTCTTTTTTGACATTCTAAGAAAGGGTTTAAGACGTCTGGTGTTGGTGAAGATATTTTTTTAGTATCTTGTTTTTCTTCTGATATATCAGGAGCAGGAACTGTATCTGATAATACTATAGTATAGATTCCTGCAGGTTGTTCTACAACTGAGTTTGTTGATTCAAGTGGTAAAGGAAATTCTACTTCTTTTATTTCTGATTCTTGAAGTGCAGGTAGTTGTTCTGTTGGAGTAATAGATGATACGTTTGGAGTTACATTACTTTTTGGCGGTACAGAAGAAGATACTTGCTGTTTTTTCTTCTTTTTCTTTTTACTTGGTTGCTCTTGTATAAGTGGTGGTACTGGTAATGACATTTCGCTTTTTGCTTGAAATTTAGTTCCTTTTACTTTGGACATTATAAATCTTGTTAGAAAGGTATTGAAATTTTCGTCACCCGTGAATGCTGAAAAAGCTTCTATAAGATAATCTTCTAATTTCGAATCATCAGTTACTCCTAGTTTTTTTAAGATAAGAGATGCTGTTTTTCTTCTATCTTCTGTAAGAAATAATAATATATCTATATCATTAGTTGATTCTAAACAAAGTTTATAGTAGATACTATTTCTTATATGATATTTAATTGTCATCTCAGGATTTGATGATGTTAGAAGTGAAGGAATATCATTGGAAAATATATCGTATTTAGTTTGTTCTTTTAATATTGAATCTAAAAATTTTGAGATATAGTCATATGTTATTTTAGCATCTTTAAAATCTTCAAATAGTGAATTAATTATTTCATTTTGATTTTTTTTAGATATTTCCATAATATTCCTCCTTTCATTATTTTTTACTTAGAATATGTTCTTCGTAATCGTCTAATTTTTTATTTAGTAATTCTTTATATTTTTTAATGCTTCTTCTTGCAATATCTTTTACAGTTTCTTCGTCAGTATTTAAGAATGTTGCTATAGCTGGTATACTGAATGTTTTACCATTAAAACCATAGTGAAGCATTAAAGCAACTAATACTTCTTCGATAGAGAATGACATTTTTATCATTGTTTGGAATTCTTCGCCATTTATAATATGTTGAATAAATTTTAAATCTTCACTTGTAAATGTATTACTGCTTGATTTTGGTGCTTCAGTAGTAGTTTGTATAGGCATAGGGCTTTCTTGGTGTGGTGCTGGCAGCGGTGATGCTTCTTCTAAAGGTTCTACTGGAGCTGCTTTTTTTCTTCTTGTTAGTGGTGGATTTGTACCAGTAAAATCATTTTTTATTTTTTCTATTGGGCGTTGCTCTTCACCGACTTCTTCTTGTTGTTTATTGATACCTGTATTAATAAATGGGATGTCTGGGACTGGAACAATTTTGAACACTTTCTTGGTTGCTGGGGATTCTGTTATTTTAGCAGTAGCTGCTCCTGTTTCTTTTGGTCTTACAGCATATCGCTCAGTTTTTTGACTTTCTAACTCTTTTTTTGCTTGGACAATTGGTGAAACTGCTGCAATCTGTAATTTAATACTATCATTTTGTTCTACTTGTTGTGGTTGCTCTGGTGCTGGTCGAGATACTTCTAATGCAGGCTTTTTTTCGCCGTTGTTTGGTTGTAATTCTACAGGGGCTGGTTTTTTAGTTTCTTCAGGGTTTGGTTGTGGCGCTTGTGCTGGTCTTTGCTCTTCTTCTGCTGCATATGGTGGTAGATTTGGTTTATCTGAAGCTCTTCTTGGTCTTTTTATTGAATCGGTTACCTTATCAGGATAATATTTTCTTAGTCTCGTTTTAATTTTAGGAACATAATTAGTATTAAATTTTTGTCTTTCACTTTTTTCTACTTGAGTAGTATTATTTCCATCTAATTCTGGACCGCATATACATAATACTATTTCTTTTTCATGGGGACTTAAATCATTTATTGCTACTAATAGTTCTTCTTTTGTAAATGCTCCTTCTAAATATTCTATTAAGTTGAAACTTTGATTTCTTTTTTTTGTTTTTGATTCTGATGAAGGAGTTGGGGTTCCTGTTTTTTTATCTGGTTGTGGTGATGCTCCTTTAGGGGAAGGTTTTGGAATATCGTTTGTATCTCTAGTTGGAGGAGGTGATTGACGTTCTGGTTGTTCTTTTTTAGGTTGAGGGCGCTCATCTCGAGGTATTTCAATAATTTTGCCATTTATTATTGTTGGTATTTTTTCGATAATATTAGTATATTTAATACTATTTCTATCTAAATCCATTATTGATTCTAATATTTTTGCTAATGCAGGTAATACATAAACAAATAATCTTGATCTTTCCTGTTGAGTAATATCTGGTTTTTTAAGGCCTTTAAAATCATCCCCAAATTGTTTTACTAAAATATCCATATCTTGTTCTTCTAAACCCACAACACAATCGTATAGATATTCTAATTTATTATCTGGTACTTTTAAGTAAGTTTGTAGACTTTGATTTCCTGTTTTTGTCTGCATTGTTTGTCCCTCCTTCCTTTTTGTTTTTTTATCTCTGATGCTATATTCGCTTCCTGGTAATTGAGCTTTTGTTCCGATTGAAGCTCCTTCTTCTCTAGCTCTTTTTAAATATTGATTTGCTTTATCAGGACTATCCATATATCCTACTAATTTTTGAGCTGCTCTACTTTGTCTTAATCTTCGTAATGCTTTTGCTTCCATTTGTCTTATTCGTTCACGGGTAACTCCCATAATAGCACCGACTTCTTCTAGAGTGTATACGCGATCATAGAAACCAAAACGATATCTTATTACTTCTTTTAATCTATCGTCCATATTAGCATATTCTAGCATTTCATGAACGCGATCTTTTAAGTCACTTTTCATGACTTCTTCTTCAACATTCGTCTTTTTATCAGGAATAAATGCTTCTAATTCAGTGTCATCATCACCTATTATTTGACTTAAGCTTGTTGGATCATTAGCAGCAGTTATGTATTCAGTGATTGTTTCTACTGGCATATCTAGTATTGCGGATAGTTCTTCCATTGTGGGTTCGCGACTGTTAGATGCTTGAAAATCTTTTTTTGTTTTATTTATTAAACTTATTTTTTCATGAACATGGATTGGTAATCTTACTGTACGACTATCATTACCTATTGCACGGGTTATAGCTTGTCTTATCCACCACGTAGCGTATGTACTAAATTTATATCCTTTTTTATAATCAAAATAATCAACTGCTTTTATTAATCCTAGATTTCCTTCTTGAATTAAATCAAGGAATAGTAAACCACGATTTACATATCTTCTAGCAATAGATACTACTAAACGCAAGTTTGATTCAGCAAGTTTTTTCTTAGCTTTTTCGTCACCTTCTTGTGATTTCTTAGCGAGTTCTACTTCTTCTTCAAATGATAATAATGGATACATACCTATTTCAATTAAATATTGCTTTACGGGGTCAGTAATAGCAGATATATCTACTTCAGATAATGCATCTTTATCGTTGGTAAAATCGTCTATTTCAGCATCAACAGAATCTAATTCGTCTTCATATACTTCTTCAATATTATTTATAAGCATATAGGCACGGATTAACTGTTCCATATATTTATTTTGTGATAATTTTTCTATTGCGGTTGATTTTATTGTCGGACTTGGTCCTATTAATTCTTTTAATTGTTCGTTAATTTCTTCATGATTTTTTACTATTTCAGTATAGTAATCGATATCAAAATCAGCTTTTATACGATTTAAAAATCTACTAAGCATTACTAGATGATTCTTTTTAATGCTTCGATAGTACATTTCGATAATTTCATGATTTTCTTTTACTGCTATACCTAGTTGGAACTCGATAAGTGATGACATTTTGTTACTTATATATTGCGCAACATCTTCTATGGCTTCTATGTTAATGTTATTAATTAAAAATTTTAAGCCTTTTTTTGCTAAGTCATAATAGACATCGTCAGTTAGATATTTGTATTTTGTTTTTGTTTTAGTTATTATAGGAGAAAGCATGTCAAAGACATTAGAAAAAGATTCAGAATTATTTTCTTTGATTTTTATTAGTTCATCTTTTTCGATAACTATTTTTGACATTAGCTATCCTCCACTTCTTTTTACATATATTTTACTAGAAAATATATTTAGTTACAATAAAAAAAGAACGATATAATCGAACTTTCTTTCATTATTTTACTACTTTACTATTTTTAATAGTATATGTTTTTCCATTATATTTATATGTACCATTATATTTAAATGTTACTTTGCCTTTTTCTACTAGGTATGTTCCATTAGTATTTGATAATAAGCCTGTATATGTAGGATTAGCTTTACTATTTACTATTGCCACCCAGTTTTTATTATAATAAACTAATTCATTATGTTTAAATGTTACGATACCTTTATTAACGTAATATACTGCTCCATCTTTTTTGGTTGTTCCTGTATATGTTAAATCTGTTTTACCGTTTTTAAAGTAATACCATGCTTTATTAACATACTTAAGTCCATTTACACTATTATCTACTTTACTATTTTTTAGAA
>DEUO01000140.1:1845-2114 GCA_002362595.1 Caryophanales bacterium UBA3260 | reverse complement strand
TAGATAATATGAACCATTTTTATTTGTGCTTATTCCTGTATATGTAGGATTAGCTTTACTATTTACTATTGCTACCCAGTTTTTATTATAATAAACTAATTCGTTATGTTTAAATGTTATGATACCTTTATTAACGTAATATACTGCTCCATCTTTTTTAGCTGTTCCTGTATATGTTAAATCTGTTTTACCATTTTTAAAATAATACCATGCTTTATTAACATACTTAAGTCCATTTACACTAGTATCTACTTTACTATTTTTTAGAA
>DEUO01000140.1:0-1580 GCA_002362595.1 Caryophanales bacterium UBA3260 | reverse complement strand
TAGATAATATGAACCATTTTTATTCGTGCTTATTCCTGTATATGTAGGGTTTAGTTTACTATTTATTACTGCTACCCAATTCTTATTATAATTAATTAATTCGTTATGATTAAAAGTAATAACACCTTTATCTACATAATATGTTCCGTTTTTGTTTGCAGCTACTCCACTATATGATGGAGTGAATATACCATCCTTGTAATATTCCCATTCTTTTGTAGAGTTGTTATAAATAATATCTGTAAATTTTTCTACACCAAGCATGAAAGGATATAAAGCTCTAACTTTTATTGATACTTGACCATTTTTAGCGATTGTTGAGACTTCTTGAATATTGTTTCCGTTCTTACTTACTAGTAGTATTTTCTTTCCGTTATATTGATTACCAATTGTAAATGTTAGGGTTGCATCGTCATATAAAGCTCCACTAGTAGTCTTTAAATCGTATGCAGCTAAAACATTATAGTTTTTAGCATCTACTTTTGTTTTTAATTCTTTATATATAGAATTGTTTTCAGGTAAGATAGTACCTGATGGGAATAAACGACCTGTATCGATTGTTACGTTATCCATAATTCTTTTAATACCTGGTTTACCTATTACAATTCTTTCTTCCATTTCCCAACATTCGTTTGTGTCCTCACATTCATCGAAAGTTATATCATATAGATTGTTAGAAACGGGTTTATAACTTTTTACATTTATATTATATTTGCTTTTTAGAATTGGTTTTACATAATCGATATATGCTTTTTCAGTATCAGCAATGTTACTTGGTATATCAAAATTCGTATATATGGAGATATTACCTACATAACTACTATAAACTACATCTTTATATATTACATAGAAAAGAACGCTCATTCCAGAAGAAAGATAACTTCCACCCATACCTATTGAATAGATTGGAGATAGTTTTACATTTTTATTATTTATACTATATTCAACAAATTCTGTATATTCACTGAATTCATCAGTTAAATCAGAACCAAATATAGAATATTTATCGCTGGTAAGATACATAGCTGTATATATATTTTTAGTTGCGTTTTCAACATACTTTTTATCTGTTTCATTATATTTATTATCGTTTGTATAATGAATCGTTATGTTTTTTTCTAAATCAAGATCTTCGTGATCTGATATTCTAAATGTTCTTTTACGAAGATTGTATGGATTTAGATCGTTTTCATCGTACTCGGTGAATTCATAAAAATAATATTTCTTACCATTTATGGTTAAATCTTCTAGATTGATTCCAAGTATAGATGATAACTTTTTAGTTACTTTTTCTTCGATAGAATTACTAATAGATTCAAAGTAATTATAAGTGTCTTCTTTACTTGTAGTAAGCAAATCTATATCCTTAATATCTAGTGTTAATGATGATGGGATATCTTTCATTAATTCTTCAATTGATTTATATTCTTTAGCATTTACTGTACTAATAAATGCGAAGAATACTGATATTAGTATTATTATACTTTTAGTTTTTTTCATTATATAGACCTTCTCTCTTTATTTATTATATATGATACACTTATGTAAGTAAAGAATTATAATAAGATATATTGGTTATT
>DEUO01000042.1:12537-15923 GCA_002362595.1 Caryophanales bacterium UBA3260 | reverse complement strand
ATTAGATAATTATCGTTAGTATTAGATTCAAATGAAGCATTATACCATCCTAAGTTAGCATTTACATTAACAATAGCTATTACATCTTTGTATGATGTATCTTCATGATATTCTTTATATTCGACATATTTAGAGAAGTTTTTATTAAGATAGTATTTTTCTGTTATTATAGGATAATATGTTTCGTTGTATTTGTTTTCTAATAAAAATTTTATTTTTTCTTCATCTAGTATTTTCAGAAATTTTTGTGCTTCTTCTTTACTATATCCAACTTCTGTAAGTTTATATTCTGTTGTATCTTTGTACTTAAATTCTTTATAGATTGGTATTGCTTCGTGGATAGCATATATGGTTACGATTAAGAAGAAGGTACAATAAATTAGGAATCTTTTAAAGCTAGATTTAAGACGATATTTCTTCTTTTTTTTCTTTATCATATTGATTCTTCTTTCTAGTATCATTATATCAAATAGTTTATATTTGTGGTAAAAAATAAATAGTTTTTCTTCTTTGTATAGTTTACAATTCTTTATAATTCTTATTGTTGATTTTGGTCGTATTTTGTGATAATTTTATGATAGAGGAGGAGTAAAATATGAAAAAGGGAAGAAATGTAAAAGTAGGTATAGTAGTTGCGTTACTATTATTAGTTGTTGGTTACGCTGTTGTTAGTGCTACATTAAGTTTTAATGGTACTGCAAAATTTAAAGGTGATCAAACAGAATTTAATAAGAATATTCGTTTCGTAGCTGATACTGATGCTGCTAAGCATGCTACTATAGTATCTAGTATTGCTGGAAAGACTGGAACAGTTAACGTTTCAGCAGATGGTAAAACATTAACATTTACTACACCTGTTTTAAGTGTTTTAAATGAAACAGCTACAGTAAATTATTATGTTGAAAATACTGGTCAATATGATGCTAAACTTGGTACTATTACTTGTACTCCAAGTGCAGATGATGATGCCTTATTGAATTATATTACTGTAACACCTAGTAGCAATTATAAAGATTTAGAATTAGCCCATGCTACTGATACTGGTGCTACTCAAACAGCTAATCCTGCAACTGTTGAAGTAAAACTTAGCAAAGTTTATGCTGGTGATACAGAAGCAAACGTAACAATTTCATGTACTTTAAATGCAGATTCTGTACAAAAGTAATGAAAGTTTAACAGAAAATAGTTAAAGAATGGTGATGATAGTGTTAAAAATTAGTATTCAGATTATATTTGAAATATTATTATTTATATTACTATTCTTTAATGTTTTTGTGTTTAGAACTTTCAATTTATTAGGGGTCTTGATTGGTACTGCTATATTCTTTATAGCAATGTTACTTTTAGTAAAATATAAGAAACCAATTAAGCAGAGAAATCAAGCTTTATATTATATTGTAGGTGGTGGATGTTTACTTGTACAAATAGTTGCATATATATGTGGACTTTTTACAGGTTATTCTACTAGTTATAATGTTTTTTATAAAGGTTATTTGACAAAGAGTCATATTATAGCAGTATTTATGATAATTATTTTAGTTGAATTTATAAGGTATTTAGTTTTATTAAATTTAAGCTATGATAAAAAAGATAAGAAATGCTATATTGCAAGATTTATAATGCTAATAAATTATATTTTTATTGATTATTTGATAATGGGTAAAAATTGTGATTTTGGTAATCGATATATGATTATAGAATTACTTCTTACATTTTTAATTCCAAATATAACTAAACATTTATTTTTGGATTATACATGTAATAAGTATGGATTTAAAGTTAATTATTTATATCGATTGATAATGGATTTATATTTGTATTTTGTACCAATATATCCAAATATTAGTGATTTCTTAGAAAATGTTGTATTAGCTATTTTACCTTATTTCTTATATTTGGCTTTAGAGAATGTTCTTGGTAAGAGAAAGAAAGTAAAGATAAGAGAAGGTAATGAAAAGAATGTTAAAGCTAATGTGTTTGCTTGGATATTTTTAGCTATTATCGTTTATTTGATATCATGTCAGTTTACTTATGCAATGATCGCTGTAGGTAGTGAATCTATGCATGGAGCAATTAATAAAGGAGATGCAGTAATATATAAGGCTTATGATGATGAGACATTAGAAGTGGGGAATGTTATTGTATTTAAACAGAACGATAGAATTGTTATTCATCGTATTTCTTCAATATATGAACTTGATAATGGAGGACAAGCTTATATTACAAAGGGAGATGCAAATGAATCTGAAGATAATTGGATAGTTACTCCTTCGAATGTAGTAGGTGTTGTTAAGCTTCGTATATTGTGGATAGCATGGCCTTCTGTATTACTTAATGAATGGTTATAAAAGGAGTGGAAATTATGGAAAAGAAACAAAGAACTAAAAAGAATCTTATTATAATGTCAATAGTAGCAATTATAATATTAGTTGTTGCAGCTTTTCTATGCGTTAAATCAATTAAGAGTAAAGAAGAATATATTTTACATTATAATGATAATTCTATACTAGATTATAATGTTTATTTAAAGAAGAATGATTACTATACTACTCCTTTTTTACCTAAGGATAGAGTATATGTTTCTACTTTAATTGATTATATCGATGCTAATTTTAATTATAATTTTGATGTATATGAAGATATAAGTTTAGGCTATAAATACTATATCAATGCTAAATTATTAGTAGAAGATACTTCTGGTAAGAAAATATTAGAATCAGATGATATTTTATTAGAACATAAAGAAATACAACAAGTTAAAGATAAGAATTTCTTTATTAATGAAAATGTTAAGATAGATTATAATAAGTATAATCAAATCGCTAGTTCTTTCTTAGATAAATATGATATATCTGCTAAAGCTTATGTTCTTGTAAGTATGTATGTTGATGTTTCTGGCATTTATGAAAAGTTTGAAAAAGAATTAAATGATTCAGCTGTTGTAAGTTTAGAAATTCCACTTGCTGCTAATACAACAGAAGTAAAAATGAAATATGATTTAAAAAATAATGTAAACGAAAAATTTGAATATGGTAATACTTCAATTGTTAAGCCAACAATGTTTATAATAGCTTTAATTATTGCTGTTTTAGATATTATATGGTTAATATATGAGATAGTTTTATATGTAACTTCTAAAGATGTAAAAGTTTTGTATCAGGAATTATTAAAAAAGATATTTAGAGATTATGGCCCTTATATTACTAAGAAGTCAATGACCATTAAAACTAAAGATATAATGTATACGATATCTTTAAGAGTAGAATTTGTTGATACATTTGATGATTTGATTAATGTAAGAGATAGTTTAGAAAAACCAATATTATATTATGAATCAGTACCTGGGGAACAATCTGTATTCTATATTATTGATACTAAAGTTTCTT
>DEUO01000042.1:11066-12339 GCA_002362595.1 Caryophanales bacterium UBA3260 | reverse complement strand
ATATTATTGATACTAAAGTTTCTTATATATATATTTTAAATGCAAGTGATTTAGGCAAGAAGAAAAAAACGAAGTTAACTAAAGATTTTGTTGTTTCTGATACTGATGAAGATTATAATATACTTGAAGAAACTAAAGAATTAACTTTAGATAATCATGATGAATTTGTAGAAATTAAAGAAGTAGATAATGAAAATCTTAAGAAAACAAAGAAAGACGATAAAGTAGTAGTCAAGAAGACTAAGAAGAATAGTACAAAAGACGATGGTTCTAAAACTAAAAAGAATAGTACTAGTAAGTCTAAAACTACAAAAGCTAAAGTAAGTAAAAAATCTTCTGATAAGGGTAAAGAAAGCAAAGAAGTAAAGAAAACTAGTAGGAAAAAAGCTACTGCTAAAGATGGTGAATAAGAAAAAAGTAGGAGTATGCAGTATGATGGTAAGAAATAAATTTAAGTTTAATAAAGTTAAATTGGGAATACTGTTCCTTCTTTTTTCTATGTTTGTAGGATATGCTGCTTTAAATGCTAAATTAAATATAACTGGTACAACAAGAATGGCTTATACTGGGGATGATAATTTTAGAGTATATTTTAGTAGGCTTTTTATAAATGATATTGGTAAATCAAATATTATTAATGATGATCAACAAAGTTTTACTTTTTCTTATACTGATATTAATCGTAGTGATGCTGATTTAAAATATACAGTAAAGAATACTTCTAATTTGTATTATGCTGATGTAGAAGTTAGTTGTAGTCCTCGCAAGAATGATGGTACTTCATTTGTTTATGGTGATAATGATGAAATAAGTCAGAATTTTAAATTAGAACCTGGTATGTCTCTTACTAAAGATGTTAAGTTGTTATTACCTAATTCTGGAGCTAAGGTAGCTAGCGAAGCTGAAAATGATTTTCTTTCATCACATGTTAAAAGTCTATCTAAGGGTAGTGATAGCAGTCTTAATTTTAATAGTTTAACAAGTTCTGGAGTTTATGAAAGTTCAAATACTACTTCTGGAAATAAAGTTTATTATTATCGTGGTAAATCTGTTAATAATGATGTTGTATTTGCTGATAAATGTTGGAAAATATTAAGAACATCAGAAAATGGTGGGATAAAGCTTGTTTATAATGGTAATTTAGTCAATGGCAGTTGTACTGAATTTTCAGCTTCTTTAGGTAATGTATCTAGTGATGCAATTTTAGAAGTAGATAAAAAAGAAGAATTTAAGAATAATGCATATGCTGGTTATATGTATGGCGATTTAAATG
>DEUO01000042.1:0-10797 GCA_002362595.1 Caryophanales bacterium UBA3260 | reverse complement strand
GTTATATGTATGGCGATTTAAATGCTTCTACATATGATGAAGCTCATACTAATACTAATGATTCTTATTTTAAGAAGAAGATAGATGAATGGTATTCTAATAATCTTTTAAATTCTCTATATGAAAAATATATTATAGATGATGTTTATTATAATAATAGAAGTATATTAACTGATTATTCTAAGGTTAGCGATTCTAATACTTATGAAGGGTTAGGGTATGGTACACATACTGCTTTGTATGAAAGTGCTGGAAGAGCAAGTTCTATTGCTAATAATTTGGCTCCGTCTTTTAAGATTCCTAATAAGAATGATGCTTTTACTAAGGAAAGTTCTAATGGTAATGGAAAGTTAACTTATCCAGTTGGTATGTTAACAGCAGATGAATTAGTATATTCTGGTATAACGAAATCAAATGATGCCTCATGGTTAGAAGCTTATAATAGATATATTATAACTTCATCTCCTTTGGGTTATTATAATGATACAATGAATTATGTTGCTTTAGGTTATAGAACTTTAAAAGCTTATCCTTCAGATATTGCTAGTGAAGTAGCATATGTACTTCCAGTTATTACTATTAGTTCTGATTTATATATTGTAAGTGGAGATGGAAGTACGGCCAATCCGTTTATTCTTTCATCAGAAGATACTTATGAAAATACATATACTTGTTCTTTAGATGTTAAAAAAGTTGGATATTATGAAGAGACTGAAAAAGTAAATCCGATATATAATTTAGAAGTAGGAGAAGAGTATTGTTTTGGTGAGGAATGTTTTTATACTATAAGTAATGATCATAATGGTACTGTGAAAATGCTTGCTAAATATAATCTAAATGTTGGTAGAAATTATAGTGATTGGAATAATTATAAAGAAGTAACTAATAAGAATAATGAGAAAGTTCTTATTAAGGAAGATGTTACTGATAGATATGGTAAGCAATCGGTAGATGCTTATGGTACTAAACCTTCGGGAGGTTTTCCAACTACTGCTACAGTCCCATATGGGAAGAATGAGACTGATAATTCATATGCTAATAGTGTAGTTAAGCCATATGTAGATGAATATAGAAATTATATAGAGTACTTGGCTGATGGATTAGGAATAGATAGTGTAAGTGCTGCGCTTATTACAAGGGATGAGCTTGTAGGATTGGGTTGTGTTGTTAATTCTACTAGTGATAGTAATTGTGATACCCCTGATTATGAATGGGTAACTAGTACTACTTATTTTACGATGACACCAGAAAATGGAACAATATATATAGTTGGATCAGATGGATATTTTAGAGCACCAACTATTACCGCTAATTTGACACAAGAAAGGTATAGAGGAGTAAGACCTTTAATAACAGTAAAAGTTCATATACCAGGAAAGAATCCTAATGTATCATTTGTTTCTGGTACTGGTGAAAATGTTGGAGATGAAATCTGTATTGGTACAGAATGTTTTAATGTATTGAATTATGATGGTACTAATTATACTTTGTTTGCTAAATATAATTTATATACAAATAAAACTTGTACAGCTTATAATAGTTGTACAACTAATTCTAGTGTTTCTTCAGATGAAGTTGGTAAGCAGAATTCTAAAGCTATTGGAGATAAGAATGGATTTCCAACTTATGGCACTATGGGATTTAAAGATTCTTTAACAGCTATAAATGATTATTCAACGTATTTAAATAATTCTTATAATTTACATTCGACAAGTAGACCTATATCATATGATGAACTTACAAATGTTATTGGATGTGTTTTTGGCTATACAAATAATGGTAATAATCGAGGATGTAGTGCTACAGAAAATCCAAGTGTTAAGTATGAATGGTTAAATAATACTACTTTTTGGGGAGAAGCTAATGGTAGTAATGCTTATTTGATAGGCGGAGATGGATTCTTTGGTTCTGTATCTAGTTTAACTAATGATTCAATGAGAGGTGCTAGACCAGTTGTAGTTATACCGGCTTCTGAAATAAAAGATCCAGATTATGTTGAAAAGAAGACATATCCTGATGAATGGGATGATAATGGAATATTCTCTGCTTATTATGATAAGGCATATGATAAATTGCAAACAATGTCTACAAAAGAGAAGATTGGACAATTATTAGTTGTATCATATACAAATAGTAGTCCAAGTAAAGCACAAGAGGCAGTTACTAATTATGATGTTGGTGGTGTTTTATTCTTTGCTGATGCTTTTGTAAATAAAACAGAATCTCAAGTAGTATCAATGATATCTGGTTTACAAGCTAAAGCTAAAATACCTTTAATGCTACCTGTTGATGAAGAAGGTGGTACTGTAACTAGAATTGCTAGAAATACTAATTTGGTTACTAATGAGTTAAAGAATTATCCTAATTTATTTAATAATTATACAAGAGTTGAAAATGGTGTTACTGTTACTTTTAATGGCTTTAAATCACCTAGTGATTTGTATAAAGATAGTGGTAATAATTTTAATTTAGTAAAGCAAGAAACACAGGTTAAGAATTCTATGTTGAAGAGATTAGGTTTAAATATTAATTTAGCACCAGTTGCTGATATAGCAAGTTCGGGATCATTTATTTATAAAAGAACTTTAGGACAAGATGCTGCTACTACAGGAGAGTTTGTTAAGACAGTTATTGAAAATAGTAAGAATAGTGGAATTAGTCATTCTTTAAAACATTTCCCTGGTTATGGAAATAATGCTGATACTCATACTTCTTCATCTGTAGATCAAACTAGTTTAGAAGAATTACGTAATAAGCATTTAATTCCTTTTGTTGCTGGAATTAATGCTGGAGTAGAATCAGTATTAATATCTCATAATATTATTTCTGCGTTAGATAAAGAGAATCCAGCATCATTATCATATGCAGTTCATCAATTGTTATTTGATGAATTAGGGTTTACTGGATTAGCAATAACTGATGATTTATCTATGGGTGCTAGTAGTGGTATTACTAATCAATATATAAAGGCTTTTACAGCAGGTAATCATATATTACTTGTATCAGATAAGTATTCTACAGCATATAATGAGATATTAAGTGCATATAACGAAGGTAATATTACACAGAATGATTTAGATCAAAGAGTATTTAAGGTACTTGCTTGGAAATATTATATGGGTTTGTTATCATAGATTAATATGTTTTTGTATTTAAAACTTAGTAAAAATTTACTAAGTTTTTTTATGTAGTACATAAATTTTACTATTTTAAGGAATAATGGTATTATAGTATTCATTAATTTTGGGGGAATATTTATGTCTAAGTTTTTATTATTTATTAAGATACCTTTTTTTACTTTATTTGGACCTGTGTTTGTTTGGGTAATTATTAATAATGGAATTATTGATGGAGATAGTAATATAGAATTAGTTAATGTTAAGTTAGATGGAAAAGATATTTCTAATGAAGTAATAGATAAAGATAATATTAGTTTTTCTACTAACTATTTAAAGAATGTAGGAGATAGTTCTGTGTTAGAGTATGAGTTAGTGAATAATAGTAGATATGATGAAAGTTTAGTTATGGAATGTGTTAAAGATGAATTTAATAGTGAGTATTATGTTATTACTAATAGTACTCCTGAATTAATTAAAGCTGGTAGTAAGGTTAAAGCTAATTTAAAGGTAACTTTAATTAAATCATCTTTATATGATGGTGAAGGTAAGTTTTCTTGTAAGTTAAATGCTACACCAATTTATAGATAATTAGGAAAAGACGAATTATGTCTTTTTTTTATTATTTAGCACTCATGTATTGACATCTGCTAATAAAATGGTATAATTTATTTAGCACTGAAAAGATAATAGTGCTAATGATGGTGATGTTATGGATGAAAGACAAAGTAAACTACTTAAAGAGATAGTAGAATCTTATATCAAAACAGTTAAGCCTGTTGGAAGTCAAGCGTTATGTAAGAAATTTAAGTTGTCTTCTGCAACAATTAGAAATGAAATGGCTATATTAGAGAAAATGGGATATTTAGAGAAAAATCATATTTCTAGTGGTCGTATTCCTTCAGAAAAAGGATATAAGTATTATGTTTCTAATTTGATGAAACCTAAAGAGTTAAATGGTGAAGATATGTTGAAGTTACAGACAATATTTCATAACCAGACTTTACAGATTAATGATGCTATAACGAAGTGTATGGAAATTATTGCTGAATTAACCAATTATACTAGTGTTGTGTTAGGTAAAAGTTCAAGTGATAATAATTTACAACAAGTAAGCATTATTCCTGTTGATAATAATCAAGTAATCGCCTTGGTTTGTACTAACAAAGGAATAGTAGAAAATAAGAAATTTAAATTACCAGATAATATATTTGTTGAAGAGTTGGTTAAGACTTGTGAAATAATAAATAAGATGTTAATAGGAACACCAATTGATGAAGTAAGTCAAAGATTAGAGTTTGATGTAAAACCTATTATAAGTAAGACAATAAAACAGTATGAAACTGTATATGGAATATTTTATGATGCATTTAGTAATTTTGCACATAATAATCAAAATGTTTTTTTTAGTGGAAAGTCTAATATTTTAAAACAACCTGAATATGATAATATAGATGAAATTAAGAAGATTATTGGTAAGTTTGAAGATGAATCTTTGGTTAGAAAAATCGAAGAAAATGGCGAAGGAGTTAATGTTTATATAGGTGAAGAATCTGATTTTGATCCTAATGTCACAATAATAAAGAGTAAATATAATATAAATGGTGAAGAAGGTACTATTGCTATTGTAGGTCCTAAGAGGATGCAATATGATAGAGTTATTGGTTTACTCGAGTATTTAAATAAAGAAATAAGTGATTGTGAAAAATAATTTATGTAAATAATTTTTGATTTATTATAAATTCTAGATATAGAAAAGAGATGAATTATGCAAGAAGAAAAAACAAATGTTACTAATGAAGAAGTTAGTGATAAGATAAGCGAAGAAGTAAAAGAAGAAATGAAAGCTCAAGAAAATTCTGTAAATGAGGAGGCTGTTGATAAAGAAAATAGTAATCAACAGGAAGCTCCTAAAAAAGAAGAAAAGAAAGGGATTTTCAAGAAGAAAGAAGATTTAGAAAAGAAGAAACTTCAAGAAGAAAATGCCCAACTTAAAGATAAATTTTTAAGAGTTAACGCAGAGATGCAGAATATGCGTAGAAGAATGGAAGAAGAAAAAACAAATCTTTTGAAATATGAAGGAGAAGATTTGATTAAAAGATTACTTCCTATCGTAGATAATTTTGAAAGAGCTATAGGAATGGACGATACTAATTTAGAAGATGAGGTAAGTAAATTCTTAAGTGGATTTAAAATGATCTATGGAAATTTAAATAATACATTGCAAGGTTATGAAGTTATTGCAATGGACTCATTAAACAAACCTTTTGATCCTAATACTATGGAAGCTGTAATGCTTGAAGAAGTAGAAGGAATGGAACCTAATATTGTAGTAGATGTATTACAAAAGGGTTATACTTATAAAGGTAAAGTTATTAGACATGCTATGGTAAAAGTTAGCAAATAAATAAAAATAATAGGAAAGAGAGATAATTATGGGAAAAATAATTGGTATAGATTTAGGAACAACAAATTCATGTGTTGCTGTTTTAGAAGGTGGAGAGCCACATGTTATAACTAATCCAGAAGGAAATAGAACAACTCCTTCAGTAGTCGCTTTTAAAGGGGATGAAGAATTAGTTGGTGAAACTGCAAAAAGACAAGCAGTTACAAATGTAGATAATACAATTGCTTCAATTAAGAGAAAAATGGGTACTAAGGATAAAGTTAGTGCTAATGGTAAGAAATATACACCAGAAGAGATTTCTGCTAAGATTTTAATGAAGTTGAAGAGTGATGCTGAAGCTTATTTAGGAGAAAAAGTTACAGAAGCAGTTATTACTGTTCCAGCATATTTTAATGATGCACAAAGACAAGCTACTAAGAATGCTGGTAAGATTGCTGGTTTAGATGTAAAACGTATTATTAATGAACCAACAGCTGCTGCTTTAGCTTATGGTATTGATAAGCAAGAAAATGCACATACTGTATTAGTTTATGACTTAGGTGGAGGTACATTCGATGTATCAATATTAGACTTAGGTGATGGCGTATTTGAAGTTAAATCAACATCAGGTAATAATAAACTTGGTGGAGATGACTTTGATCAAAGAATTATGGATTATTTAGTATCTGAATTTAAGAAAGAGAATAGTGTTGATTTATCTAAAGATAAGATGGCAATGCAACGTATTAAAGATGCTGCTGAAAAAGCTAAAAAAGATTTGTCTGGTATGACTTCAACACAAATTAATATTCCATTTATTACACAAAATGATAATGGACCATTACATTTAGATGTAACTTTAACACGTGCTAAGTTTGAAGAACTTAATATGGATTTGTTCGAAAGTACTTTAGATCCAGTTAGAAAAGCACTTAAAGATGCTAAGTTAACTGCTAAAGATATTGATAAAGTATTATTAGTTGGTGGATCTACTCGTATTCCATTTATTCAAGATTTAGTTAAGAAAGAATTAGGACAAGATCCAAGTAAAGGAGTTAATCCTGATGAATGTGTAGCAATTGGTGCTGCTATTCAAGGTGGTGTTTTAACTGGTGAAGTTAATGATTTAATATTACTTGATGTTACTCCATTATCACTTGGTATTGAAACATTAGGTAATGTTATGACAGTATTAATACCTAGAAATACAACAATTCCAGCAAGTAAGAGTCAAGTATTTAGTACTGCTGCTGATAATCAACCAGCTGTAGATATTCATATCTTACAAGGTGAAAGACCAATGGTACAAGATAATAAGACTTTAGGAAGATTCCAATTAGGAAATATTCCTCCAGCACCTAGAGGAGTTCCTCAAATTGAAGTTAAATTTGATATAGATGCTAATGGTATTGTTAATGTATCTGCAAAAGATTTAGGTACTGGTAAAGAACAAAGTATTACTATTACTTCAAATACTAATCTTACTGATGAAGAAATTGATAAGATGATGAAAGAAGCTGAAGCTAATAAAGAAGCAGATGAAAAACGTAAGGAAGAAGTAGAACTTAAGAATGAAGCTGATTCATTAATTTTCCAAACAGAAAAAGCTATTAAAGATTTAGGTGATAAAGTAGATTCTAAAGATAAAGAAGAAGCTGAAGATAAGATTAAAGAACTTAAAGATGCTATGGAAAAAGATGATATTGATGAAATTAAGAAGAAAAAAGATGAACTACAAGAAAAAGCTATGGGTTTAGCTACTAAAGTTTATGAAGAAGCTGCAAAAGAACGCGAATCTTCTAGTAATTCTGAAGCTGAAGATAAAGAAGACAATAGTAGTAAAAAGGATAATGTTCAAGAAGCTGACTACGAAGAAAAATAATTTAAATAGAGTAGGTAAAAGTTCTAGGCGACTAGAACTTTTAGCCGATATATGGAGGATCTTATGCAAAAATATAATAATAGAAATGAAGTTCCTGAAGAATTTAAGTGGGATTTAACTCCATTTTTTAAAAATGATATAGAATTTGAAGAAAGCTATAAAAAGACGAAAGAATTAGCTTTAGAATTAAAGAAATATGTTGGTTGTACTAAAGATGCAAATAAATTATATGAATATTTGAAAAAACAAATAGAATGTATTGCTTTATGGGAAGATTTATATGTTTATGCGTACTTAATTAACGATCAAGAACTTGGTATTTCTAAGAATATGGAAAGAAAAAATAGAACAGAACAGTTAAATACTATTATAACAACTAATACTAGTTTCTTTGCTCCTGAATTATTACATTTGAGTAGAGAAGAATATGATAAGTTATTTGTTTCTAATACTAAGTTAGAGGAGTTTAAAGCTGATTTAGATAGTACTTATAGAGAGAAAGAACATATTTTAGAAGAGAATGAAGAAGTTATCGTAAGTCAGTTAACGGATGCTATGAATCATTTTGATGATATGTCTTCTACATTATTAAATAAAGAACACAATTATGGACATATTAAATTAGAAGATGGTAGTATTGTAACTATTTCTCCTAATAACTTTCGTTCTTTAATGCGTAATAAAGATGTAAATATAAGAAAAAAGGTTTATAACTTGTTTAATAAGAAGTTAATGGAATATGCAGATAGTAGTGCAATGTATTTAAATAGTTATGTTGCAATGAATGATACTATAGCTAAGATACGTCATTATAAGGATTCATGGAATAGTAAGTTGTTTGATTTAAATTTAAGTGATAAAGTATTTAAGAATTTGGTTAAAGCTACTCTATCTGGTTATGATACTTTACATAGGTATTATGATTTAAAGAAAGAAGTATTAGGTTTAGATATAATGCATAGGTATGATTTGTATTTAGAGATGGCTAAATCAGAAAAAGAATATAGTATTCCTGATGCACAAAAATTAGTACGCGAATCATTAAAACCACTTGGAGAAACTTATTTAGAAAAGTTTGATAAAGTTATTAATAATCATTATATTGATTATTGCCAATATAAAGGCAAATGTAGTGGTGGTTATTCTTTTTCAACAATATTACAAGATTCTAGAATATTAATGAGTTATAATTATAATTTAGATTCTGTATCAACAATAGCTCATGAAAGTGGGCATAATGTTCATCATCAATTTGTAAATGATAATAATCCGTATCAATATCGTTTTCCTTCTTCTATTGTTGCAGAAGTAGCTTCTCTGACTAATGAATGTTTACTTTCTAATTACTTAGCAAATCATGGTGAGACTAAAGAAGAAAAACTTGCAGGACTTGCAAATATTATGGGAGTTATTGCTAATAATTTATTTGACGCTGTAAGAGAAGGTAAAATAGAACAAGAAATGTATAAAGAAGTTCATAATGGTGGAATGATTACTAAAGAATTTATGAATAAGAAAGCTAAATCATCTTTGAAGAAATTCTATGGCCCAGCTGTAAAGATGGATAAATATGTTTGTAATAATTGGATAACTAGAAGTCATTATTATATGCATTTTTATCTTTATAGTTATTCTATTTGTATAAGTGTTGCTTCAAATGTAGCAGCTAAGATTTTAGCTGGTGATAAAAAGATGTTAGATAGTTATATAAAATTTTTGTGTGCAGGTTCTGATAAATGGCCTAAAGAAGCTTTTGATATTTTAGGAATTGATTTAGAAGATATTTCTGTATATGAAAATGCAATTAAATATTTTGATTCATTAATTGATAAATATTATGAAATACTTAATGAAAATGAGGTGAAATAATGGCTAGTAGTAGAAATTATTATGATGTTTTAGGAGTAGATAAGAATGCTAGTGAAGCAGAGATTAAAAGTGCTTTTAGAAAGTTAGCAAAGAAATATCATCCTGATATAAATAAAGAGCCTGGTGCGGAGGAAAAGTTTAAAGAGATAGGTGAAGCTTATGCAGTTTTATCTGATCCTGATAAGAAACGTCAATATGATCAATTAGGTCATGAGGCATTTACGCAAGGAGCAGCACAAGGAGGATTTGGTGGAGGATTTGGTGGATTCTCTGCTGATGATATAGATTTATCTAGTATATTTGATGATTTATTTGGTGGAAGTATGTTTGGTGGGTCATCACGACGTGGTGGAAGTCGTCAAAATCGTCCTATGAAAGGAGAAGATTCTTTAGTTAGAGTTAATCTAGATTTCTTAGAAGCGGTATTTGGATGTAAGAAAACAATTAATATAGACTTAGATACAGAATGTGATGATTGCTCAGGCAAAGGCGGAAGTGGCGAAGTAACTTGTTCTACATGTAATGGAAGAGGTAGAGTAATTACTCAACAAAGAACAATGTTTGGTGTATTCCAATCAGAAACTACTTGTCCTGATTGTTCAGGTAAAGGTAAAACATATAAAAATGTATGTCGTAAATGTAATGGAAAAGGTCACGTAGTAAAGAATAAAGAGATAGAAATTACTGTACCAGAAGGTGTTGATAATGGACATCAACTTAGAATATCAGGAAAAGGTTCTGCCGGATATAATGGAGGACCTAATGGAGATATTTATATTGAATTTAGGGTAAAAGATCATCCATTATTTGAAAGAAAAGAAAATGATATTTATGTTGATTTACCATTAACAGTTACTGAAGCTACTTTAGGATGTAAGAAAGAGGTTCCTACATTAAATGGAGTTGTAGTATTAACAATAGATCCTGGAAGTCAACCTGGTGATCAATTAAGATTAAAAGGAAAAGGTGTTAAAGATCCTACACGTAATCGTAAGGGTGATATGTATGTAGTGCTTGAAGTAATAATACCTACTAAGCTTGATAGAAAGCAAAAAGAGTTATTTAATGAACTTAGTAAAACTGATTTAGAAACAGATTCTAGTTTTAAAAATTTCAGGAAATATTTATAAGAGTTTATAACTCTTTTTTTCGTCTAAACATTGAATTTTTAAAACTATTACTGTATACTAATATTGAGAATGGGGTGGATATTGTGGGTAAATATATTAATGAAAATAACAAATATCCTTTAATAATTATTTTAATAGTATGTGTTTTTGTTACTTCAGTAGTATTAGCTATTATTTTTAGTAATATAAAATTTGATAATCATGTTGATGGAACTGTTGCAACTATATTAAATGATAGAGATTTAATAATAAATTATGTTGATGGAAATGAAATAGAATTTAATGATAATAAAGAACATAGTTATGGAATTACTTTAACTAATTCTGGTAGTAGTAAAATATATTATTCTATTTCTTTTAGTTCTGCTAATAAGAATGATTTATCGGTAGTATTAAAGGATGAAAAAGGAGACG
>DEUO01000107.1:6459-6988 GCA_002362595.1 Caryophanales bacterium UBA3260 | reverse complement strand
ATATCAAAATTACTAAGAAAAAAGTAGAATTTAAATATAAAAAGACTATTAATATGAAAAAAACGTTAGGTATCTTTAGAAAAGAAATAACATCTTTATGTCAAAATAAAACTTATTTAATTAGCTCATATATGCCGTTAATTGGTTTCAGTTTAATTATATTTTTTATTCTTCGTAATTTTGATATTTCACGTTTTACTAATATAAAATTCTTTGATTTATATTTTAATACATATCTTCCTCCAATATTAGCAACAATCGTTACTTTTTCAACATCATCAATTTCTTCATTCAGTCTTGAAAAAGATAACCTAAAAATGCTTAGTACAATGCCAATTAAATTAGAACAAATTATATTCGGCAAATTATTAGTAAATCTCTTATTAGGAACAATATTTATTATAATAAATCTTATAATTACATTCTTCTTTCTCAAATTGAAAAAAATAGAAATGTTATTATGTTTTTTACTTCCATTTATAGCATTAATATTTATTAATAATACATGTCTTCTTCTAGACCTTATATT
>DEUO01000107.1:0-6218 GCA_002362595.1 Caryophanales bacterium UBA3260 | reverse complement strand
TGTCTTCTTCTAGACCTTATATTTATCGAAAAAATAGAAAAAGATGATAACGTAATAATTAAACAAAGACTAATTAATTTAGTACCAATGTTTTTATCTATCTTAATTGGTCTACTACCAGTATTACTTCCCTTAACAGATAGATATTATTTCACATTAGGAAGTTACATAATGGCTATGATATTCATTATAATCATTGAAATTATTTTCTTTAAAATAAAAAAGAAAACTATTATAGAGAAAATGTTAAAATAATAAATAAAACTAGAAAAGAGCAGTAGAAAAGCTCTTTTTTTCATGTTATACTTATATAAGAATAGAGGGTGCATTATGAATAATAATTATGATGTAATAGTAGTTGGTGCTGGTAATAGTGGATTAATTAGTGCATTATCATTAATAAATGATGGTAAAAAAGTTTTATTACTTGATGACCATAACCAAATAGGCGGTCAATCACCATGTACTTTAAAAGGACGCTTTGAATTCTTAACAAGTTTTCAACAATTATATTTAAACAAGAATAGCGACGAAAAATATAAACTAAGTAATATTATAAAAAGATGTGGTACAACAGAAGATATTGAATGGTCACCGGTAGAAGGACTTTTCCGTATAATAACCCCAACCAAAGATATATTTATGCCTACTGGTATTGAAAACTATATAGAAGCTATCGAAAAATATGTACCAGGATCACGTAATTCCGTAACTGATTTTATTAATTTAGCTTTAGAATGTCGTGAAGCATTAGATTATATTTATAAAAAATCCGATAACATCGATTATGATTACATAAAAAGTGAATATAATAACTTCATGCATGTATCTGATTATACTTTAAGTATCGTTCTAGATTCCTTGGGTATCCCTGTAGAAGCACAAGAAATAATAAATGCTTTATGGATTTACTTAGGTAGTAGTGAAACAGAATTATCATTTATAACATATGCTGTCTTCTTAATTAACTTAATTGAATATGGTATAAAAGTACCTACTTATGGTAACTATGATATAGCATCTTTCATTGCCAATAATTTCTTAGAACGTGGTGGCAAAATACGCCTTAATAGTAAAGTAGTAAAATTAATAATTGATGATAATAAAATAAATGGAGTAACATTAGAAGATGGAACAAACTATTATTGTGACAAAGTAATTATAAATAGTAGTATGAGTAATGTATATAATAAACTTTTAAATCATAAAGAAGTTCCAAAACAAGCACTAAAAGCTCTTAATGTACGTGAACATGGTGCTAAAGTACTAACTATTAATCTTGGTCTTAATAGATCAAATATTGAGCTAGGGCTTCAAAATTATATGTATTTAATATATCAATCATTAGATACTGATGTATTATATAATTCTATGAGAGATAAAAATCATAAAAATATTATTGCTTACGTTCATAATAACGCTAATAAATATGCATCTCCTGATGGAACTTGTTTAATATCTTTATATGCTGTTTACTTTAGCGATTGCTTCGGTTCAATCTTAAATACTGAAAATTACTTTAATGAAATACATATGATGGCTAATAGTATCATCAAAAATTTTGAAAATTCAACTGGAGTTAAAATAAGCAATTACATCGAAGAAATAGAAATAAAGAGTCCTTTATCACTAGCGGCAATTACAGATTCGCCAGAAGGTAATTCATATGGTTATACCTTATCTAAAAATGATGACCTTCTACCAAGAATGTTAAATAAAAATAATGAAAGCTATATTGAAGGCTTAGAAATATGTAATGGCTTTGATTGTGATGCTTATGGTTATGCTTCATCATTCATGTCTGGGATAGATAGTGCAATTGCTATTCAAAAAGAAAGAAGGCGTTAAATATGGGAAAACCTATAATAGAATCTTTGAATAATCTTGGGGAACCAGATTTCAAACATATGGCTTCTAAACGCCAAGATTGGTTAAATAGTGGCGATGAAACAGTATTTAATCCTAAATATCGTGTTAACTCTTTAGCTCGAAAAATATATAATAATCAAAATATTGTTAAAATAAGAACTGCTATAAATCGTATAGAAAACTATAAAATATTAACTCTATATAAACCAAATGAAGAAAAACTTCCTCCATTCCGTGCCGGTCAAAGAATAAATGTTACTGTTAATATTGAAGGTTGCTATTATACAAATGATTATGCTATTTCGTCTAGTCCATTAAGTTATCAAAAAGGTGAATACAATATTACAATAGCTAAAAATGACCCTGATTTAGTAACAAAATATTTATATAATAAAGCTAGTGAGAATGAAGAAGTAATTGTATCTGCTCCATTTGGTGACTTCTATTATGATCCAATACGTGATGAATCAAATATTATTGCTATAGCATCAGAAGAAGGTATCATACCTATTTATTCTATGATGCAATCGGTTCGTGATAATGTAGATAATATAAAACTAACAGTTTTCTATACTGAAAAAAAAGAAAGTGATTTAATCCTTATTGATGAATTAATCGAACTAAGTAATTCTTCTAATAAAATAAAATTGAACTTTATTCTAAGTGAAGAAGAACTAAAAGGATGTCTTCATGGTTTTGTAACAGCAGACTTAGTAAAAAAAGAAATGCAAGAAAATAGTAGTATCTTCATTTCTGGTAGTGAAGGACTTCTAAAATACCTAGATAAAGAACTAGAACAATTAAAACTACCTAAGAAATTTATTCGATATGCAACCTTCTTACCAAGATGTAATGTTAAAAAAGTCATAAAATATAACATGATAGTATATGTTAATAATGAAAAAATAGAAATACCATGTTATAATAACAAAACAATTATGCAATCCATCTTTGATGGAGGAATATATATACCTAGTAAATGTCATAATGGATCTTGTGGATTATGTCGTAGTGAACTAGTAAAAGGTGAAGTAAAAATAGTAAACGATAAAAGAACACAAAGTGATAAAAAATATAACTATATTCATCCTTGTACTACATATCCTGCTAGTGATATAGAATTAATTGTTAGATAGAGATGATTTCTTAATATGAAAGAAAAAATGCAAAATAAATATGTAGCTTGGGGAATAACAGCATTTTGTACACTCGCAGCGTTAGTAATATTATTTTTTATACTATACCGCGGCAATCATATAATGAATTTTATATTAACAATATTTAATATATTAAAACCTTTTGTCTATGGTCTAGTAATAGCTTATTTAATGAATCCACTTGTTCTTTTCTTTGATAAAAACGTCTATATTATACTTTTAGATAAAATAATAAAAAATCCTAAAAAGAAACAAACTAAAATAAAAATATCACGTTTCTTATCATTATTTACAAGTACATTCGTATTTATAGTCGTATTAATTACTTGCTTTAGCATTATTATTCCTGAGATAGTAAATAGTTTACAAACTCTATTTTCCAATATAAATATATATTTAAGTAATAGTCGTGAACTTCTTATTAAAGTATTTGGTGGTAGCCAAGCAGCCCGTGAATTTATCAATGATAACTACGGCTTAATAACTGAATACCTAAATAATTGGCTTAATAGTGGTGCACTTGACAATGTTGTAACCATCTTAAGTAATGGTATTGTTGGTACCTTAAGATTCTTATATAATGTTATTATTGGTTACATTATATCTATATATATCTTATTTGATAAAGAAAAATTTAAAGCTCAAATAAAGAAAATCTTATATACATTTTTTAGTAATGATCGTATAAACATAATACTAGAAAATGTCCGTTATACAGATTCAATATTTGGTAATTTCTTTGTTGGAAAACTAATAGATAGCTTAATAGTAGGAATTATCTGCTTAATATCAATGTTAATTCTAAATATGCCATATGCGTTAATTATTTCTGTTATAGTAGGAATTACTAATATCATTCCGTATTTTGGCCCATTTATTGGTGCTATACCAAGTGCAGTATTACTATTTATAGTCGATCCTACAAAAGCTGTTATTTTCTTAATATTTATCTTTATTCTTCAACAAATAGATGGTAATATAATCGGTCCTAAAATATTAGGAAGTAAAATAGGACTTAGTAGTTTCTGGGTTTTATTCTCTTTACTAATATTTGGCGGTTTATTTGGTGTTGTAGGTATGATTATCGGTGTTCCAATCTTCTCAATCTTATATTCATTTGTTAATGGCTTAATAAAAAGAAGATTAGCAGCTAAAAAATTACCTGAAGATAGTAAAGCTTATGAAAATTTAGCATACGTTGATGAGCATACTGGAAAACTAGTTTATAATAAATAATTGACAAAAAATAAACAATTTACTATAATTAAAACACAAACGAAGAAAAAGAAGAGTAAGTTAATCATTTTATTAAAGAGAGTTCTTGTTTGGTGTAAAAGAACATAAAACTTAACTGAAGAAGCTTTGGAGTTGAATACTGTATACAAGGTATTCCGCAAGTAGCGTTAAAACATTAAGGTGTAAAAAAACACAAATTAAGGTGGTACCACGAGTAATTCGTCCTTTAGGATGGATTACTCTTTTTATTTTAGAAAGGATGATTAAAATGACTACCAAAGATTTAGCAGATTTGATATTTCCTAATATCACAAAAACAATAGCTGATTATGAAGCTATATATCCAGAAAGAGACTTAAAAGAAGGAGCTCGTGTAACTCGTTTTGCACCATCACCAACCGGTTTCATGCATATTGGTAACTTTATGTCTACTGTTATTGATTATGTTATGGCCAAAAATAGTGGAGGAGTATTCTATCTTCGTAACGAAGATACTGATTCAGCTCGTGAAATAGAAGGAGCAGTTGAATATATTCGTCACGTTCTAGACCATTACAATATGAATCCAGATGAATATGAATATCGTGATACAAATGAAACAAAAGGTATTTATGGTCCTTATATTCAATCAGAAAGAAAAGAAATCTATCATGCTTTCATCAAACATTTGATTATAGAAGGTAAAGCTTATCCATGTTTTCTTACTCAAGAGGAAATGGACTCAATAAGAGAATCACAAACGCGTGACAAAAGAAGAATAGGTATCTATGGACGTTATGCTAAATATCGTAATTTAACTCCAGATGAAGCTGCTAAACGTATAGAAAATGGTGAAAAATATACTATAAGACTTAAATCACAAGGTGATTTTAATCGTAAATTTAAATTTACTGATTTAGTAAATGGCGACATGGAATTCCCAGAAAATGATATTGATATTCCTATCATGAAATCAAGTAATTTACTTCCAACATATCACTTTGCTCATTTAGTAGACGATCATTTAATGCATACAACTCATGTTATACGTGGTCAAGAATGGGTTAGTTCTGTTCCTGTACATTATGAACTATTTAAAACTTTCGGCTTTAAAATGCCAAAATATGTTCATACACCATTAATTCTAAAAAAAGATGGCGATAAAATACGTAAGATATCTAAACGCCTAGACCCAGAAGCAAGAATGACTTATTATGAAGAAAAAGGATATCCTATATACTCTGTTATAGAAGCAGTAATGACTATCGCAAACTCTAACTACGAAGCCTGGCGTGATGCCCATCCAGATGCTCCATTTACTGATTTTGATTTTTCACCTAAAAAAATGTCTCCATCAGGAGCACTATTCGACTTAGATAAACTAGATAACATATCTAAAAACTATCTATCACGTTTAAAAGCTACTGAAGTATATGACTTACTAGATACTTGGTCAAAAGAATATGACGTTGAATTTAATGAGCTTATCAACAAGTACAAAGATTATACAATATCAGTTCTAAATATTGAAAGAGAACAAAAAAAACCACGTAAAGATTATGCTTCATTATCAGAAATAAAAGGTCAAATATGGTATATGTATGATGAACTATATACAGATTTTAAATATAACTTTAATCCTAAATATGATAAAGATGAAATAAAAAATGTCTTAAATGCTTATTTTAACGATTATTATGATGAAAATGATGATAAAGATACATGGTTCAATAAAATGAAAGAATTAAGTGAAAAACTAGGTTTCTGCTCTAATATGAAAGAATATAAAGAAAATCCAGATAAATACAAAGGAAGCGTGGCTGATATATCTAATATCATTAGAGTAGGAGTAACTTCTTTAACTGAAACACCTGATTTATATATAATCTTAAAATTATTAGGTAAAAATCGTATAAAAGAAAGAATTAATAACATAAAATAAAAATGCTAGTTAAAATGAACTGCACCCCTTAGAGT
>DEUO01000051.1:8808-9518 GCA_002362595.1 Caryophanales bacterium UBA3260 | reverse complement strand
TATTAACATTATACCACTAATAAAACTATATAAACAAAAAGAACTTTAAAAATATCTAGTTATATAAATATTTATTCTTTTATTTTAGTTTCTAAAAATCTCTCAAAATTTTTAAGTCCATAAACCGGATTGTAATAATTAGAATATTCATTTAAATGAGCTAGAGCTATTTTTGCTGTCGTTATTAAATCATCATTAGTTACATTAGTATGACAATTTACTAATCCATGTTCTAATTCGATATTAATTCCATCTAAAAATTCTTCTATAGTATATTTGTCAAATTTAACATTCAAAACATAAGCAGCATAATAAGCATCTTTAATATTAAACATTTTATCACCATTATATTATATGCATAAATAAAAAAGAGAAATAAATCTCTTAATTTATAGCTTCTTGAATTTGTGAAAGCCCAATTTTATCAGTTTCTTTTACTTGAGCTAACTCGTAATTATTGAATATAGATTTTATATTATCATCAACTTTTTTTGTACTATCTTTAGTAAAAGTAAACTCATACGTTTTGCCTTCTTCAATATCTTTTATATTCCTAACTATAACAGTATCAACTTCACCTTGAAATAATTGTAAAGTTAAATAGTATGAATCTTTTTCTTGATAATCTGTTTTGTTTAATACTTTATAAGTTCTAGTAAAAGTTTTTTTATTTGATTCTTCTGGTTTAGTTTCTTCTTTCTTTTCTTCTT
>DEUO01000051.1:0-8582 GCA_002362595.1 Caryophanales bacterium UBA3260 | reverse complement strand
AGTTTCTTCTTTCTTTTCTTCTTCTACAAAATCTACTGTTATTCTACCAACGCCACCATCAATATCTATTTTGTTAATACCATAACCGACTCTTGTATCAGAACCAACATTCTTGCCATCTACTAAGACATTACCAACACCTTTATCTATTTCTAATTCATAATCATCTTCTGCACCAATAATATTAATGTTTAGTTCCCCAACACCTGCATCAATATCACTATTTCCTAGAATAGAAGATGTAAATTTAGCATATCCTACTCCCATATCAAAATCTAAGTTAGTAAGCGTTCCTGATTTAATAATAAACTCTCCAGCACCACCATCTATCTTTGATTTTTTATAAGACTCTATGTTATCAATAATTACTTGGCCAGCGCCTAACTCTAAGTCTAAATCATTTGTTTTAAGAGAAGAGATATCTATTTTACCAGCTCCCGCATCTAAATAAAATCTATCAAACTTATGATTAGTTGGAATATGAACTATCACCTTACTACTATTATTTCTATTCCAGCTAAAACCTTTTTCCTTAATATTTATTTCGTCTTTGTTTTGTTTTACTTCTATACGAGAATTATTTGTTTCGACATAAAATTCTTCCCCATCTTCTATTACAAGATGACTTGCTTTTATATCAATAACCATCTTTTTAATTTCATAATTTTCATCAAATTTAGAGCTTACCATCTCATAGCTTGTTACACCATCAGAGCCAAAAAACAACAATCCCCCTAATATACTTATAATAGCTCCTACAATTAAAACTACTAAATAAATAGCAAAAGCTATTGCAAGATATTTAATTACTCTTTGAACATCACTCATTTAATCTCAACTCCTCCAAACATACAAGTTGCATTGATATAGATTGTTACTTTAGAATCTACTTTTTTATTTTTTCTTTCGTCAGTTACTCCACCAAATATAGAAGTAGATGTTACTTTAACATTAACATCATCTGGAACAAATATTGTAATTCCTCCAAATATTGCACTTGCATTTACTATTACATCTTCACTTATCTTACTATTAACTAAATTACATTTAAAACCACCAAAAATAGCATTTAAGTCACAACCATTAAATTTTTCATTACTAAAATCTAAATTTTGACTACCAAACGTAGCAGCATATTCTTTATCATTATTCTTATTTAACTTTTTTATTTCATCTTTTACTTTTGCTTTTATTGTACCTTTAAATATTACTGATAAACCTATAATAACTAAGATAATTGGTATTATAAGTTTTAAAACAGTATGAAAATTTATTATATCACGACACGCTAATAATAAAGCTATACCAATCAATAAACCTATTGCATCACCAGTTTTATCATTATCTTTTAATAAGCCAAAGAAACTTGGAATAATAATAAATAAAGTCCACCATCCTTCAAAGAATATATTAATATTTGTAATTCCTAAAGCATTCAAACCAAATATTACTCCTATAGCAATCAAAAAAACTCCCCATAATATGTTACTCATTTTATTCATATTAACTCACTTCCTTACTATTATTATAAACTAAATTCTAAATAATTAATATACAAAGTTAGTTGCAATTTATGTAAAAATATCGTTACATTTGTTAAATCAATTTGCATATTTATAAAACAAAAAGTAAATCTAATTGATTTACTTAAAAATAAACTGAAATAATTAAGACCTTATCTTTATATTCAGCTTTTATAGTTCCACTATTTAATTCAACTAGCTGCTTAGCAATAGATAAACCTACTCCACCTTCCTTACGAGCATTTTCAACTGTAAAATATCTATTAAATATTTTTTTAATACTTGTTTTATCCAAAGATGAAGATTTATTAGAAATAGTTATTAAACCATTTTCATTTAATGTTAAATTAAAATCCCCATCACTATATTTTAAAGAATTAGATATTATATTTTCAAAAATTCTACTTAACATATTTTCATCTAATTCTCTTATTATCTTATTTCTAGTAATACTAATTTTAGGTTCAATATTTTTAGCCTTAAATATAGCGTAGTATGATCCCATAATATTTTCTAAAAATGAATTAAGACATATATCTTTTTTATTCAAATCTTTATAGTTTTCAAGACTCTTTGTAAAATCAAATAACTGCTCAGTAAGTTCAATTAAATCTTTAGTTTTTTCATCGATATATTTAAAATACTCTTTTTGTTTTGGCTGAAGAGTTTCTCCATTAATCAAATCTATATAGGCTCTTATAGCAGTAAGAGGCGTTCTTAAATCGTGAGAAATATTTGTAATAGATGATTTAAGTTCTTGATTTCCATTTTTATATTCGAGTTCTAATTGTCTTAAGTTTTTTAAACTCTTATTAAGTACATTTGCCAGTTTTTTCAATTCGTTATCATTTGTACTAATAGTGATTAAATTATTTGTATCTGTATTTATTATACTTGATATAGATTTACCAATATTATTGATCTCATTTTTCATTATCATAATTTTAATAATTAAAAGTATTAAAATAAATAATATTACTAAAAATAAATAAAACCAGATACTCATAATAATCACCTTTCTACTTTAATTCTTTTTTCTTAAATAACGCTAATCCTGCTCCAGTAAATATTATTATAATACCTAAAGAATATAGTGGTAGTGCTTTTAAATTTGTAACAGTTCTTCCTGCAATCTGGAACATTTGCCCTGCAGGTACAATATCAATACTTAACTGTATTAGTTTTCTTTTTTCTCCTTCTAAATAATGATTATTTTTGGTATTAATGATTTCTTGTACACCATCTTTCATAATCATAGTATCAATATATTCTGGTTGTGATAGCCTATCAAATGCCATTAAAGAATAAAACATCATACCAAACGCTAACATAATAGTAACTATTGCCGTAATGGTCTTATTTGAGATAATCATTGCTAAAAATGTAAAGATACTTACGTAAGCAATTATAGTTACAAATATACAACCTAACAATTTTAATAATTTTGATATAGACATTGTTATACCACCAAATAATGGTATTCCAATACTTGATACTATTACTAAAAATAAAAGATAAGAAAACAAACTTGTAATTGTTGTAATTACTAAATTAGATAAATATATATTTGTTCTTTTGTGTCCTATACTTATTTTATTTCTGATTGCTCCATCAGAATATTCTACTCCTAAAAATAAACTTGTAAATATTGCAATTACAATTCCTACTATTGTAGAATAATTAATCATAAGTTGTTCTGTCTCTATAACTTCCCCATATTTTTTCATATCACTATATTGAGTATAAATCATAAATAAAGCAAGACCAATGCTAAATATAGAGAGTAGCCAAAATAATTTATTCTTTCTTAGTCTTGTAAAATCAGCATTTAATAATCTAATCATTTTTAACACCTTCAATCAAATTGATAAAATAATTTTCCAACGACTCTTCGTACTCATGTATTTCTTCTGCTTCTAAATTATTTTTAGTTAATTTTGCAATAAACTTAGATAAATTTTGTTCACCATATACATTAATTGTTTCTTTATCTACTACTTCATAATTTATACCATTTGTTTCAAAATATTTAACAAAATCTTTTTGATAATTTACTTTTAATTCAATTTTATGTTCCATTTTTTTCATAAGTTCTTCGCTACTTATTTCTTTTATTAAAGTTCCATTATCTAAAAATCCATAATGAGTAGCTATTTTAGATAATTCATCTAAATAATGACTAGAAATCAAAATAGTTATATTATTTTTCTTATTTAGATTTAATATTAGTTCTCTAATTTCGATTATTCCTGTTGGATCAAGTCCATTTATTGGTTCATCTAAAATTAAAAAGTCTGGGTGACTTGCAAGAGCAATGGCAATGCCTAGTCTTTGTTTCATTCCTAAAGAAAAATTTTTAGCTTTTTTCTTACCAGTATTTTCTAATCCAACTAATTTTAATAAATCATCTATACCATCATATTCTGGCATTCCTACTAATTTATATTGTTCAATTAAATTATCTCTGGCTGTCATTTCACCATAAATAGATGGAGTTTCAATAATTGCCCCCATTCTTTCTCTAACACTTGCTATATTACTACTTTTATTATCTACTCCGTAAATAGTATATGTCCCGTTTGTAGGTTCTTGTAAACCACATATTATTCTTATAAGAGTTGTCTTACCAGCACCATTTTTACCTATAAGACCATATATTGCACCCTTCTCAATATGAATATTGGTGTGATTTAAGGCTTTAAAATCCTTATACTTTTTTTCAAGATTATTTGTTTCTAAAATTGTTTCCATAATCTCTCTCCTTTCCGATATTCATTTTAATAAAAAAGTGTTAAGAAAATGGTTAATTATTTGTTAAGAAATTGTTAAGATTTATTCTTTTATTTTAAAACCAATCCCCCAAACAGATTCTATATACTCAATGTCAGTGTATTTTCTTATTTTTCTTCTTAAGTTACTAATATGAACTCTTAAGGATTCTTCATTACAGTCTTCTGTATCTAGAGATATTAAATCAAGAAGTCTATTTTTAGTTACTACTTCCTTAGTATTTAATAGTAGCTGTTTTAAAATAGCGTATTCTGTTTTTGTTAAGTTAACTTTATTTTCATTGATAAGTAAAGTGTGTTTATCAGATAATAATTTCAACTCATTATATTCTAAATCCTTGTTACTAGAATTCATTCTTAATTGAACTTTAATACGAGCTAAAAGTTCATTCTTATCAAATGGTTTTGTAATATAATCGTTAGCTCCTTTAAGCAAACAATTCACTTTATCTTCAGTATTTATCTTGGCGCTTATAACAATTATTGGAAGATAATTTACTTTACCTATAAGCTCTTCTCCAGATAATCCTGGTATCATTAAATCTAAAAGAATTAAATCTATATTATTCTTTTCAATTATCATTAAAGCTTCAGTACCAGAATAAGCATTTAAGATATTATATCTTTCACTTATAAGCATTTCTTCTAATATTTTATGAATACTTGAATCATCTTCAACGATAAGAATAGTTTTCATTATGTCACCACATTTCATTTTTTATTATACATCAAAGATTACATTTATACATAAAAAAACAAATCACTATATTGATTTGCCTTTCTAATTATCCAATTTCTTCTAAGATTTTTTCCTTTTCTTCTAAAGAAAGATATCTATATTCAACCATTAATTCTAATATTTGTTTTTGCCTTTCATGTGCTAAATTCATGTCTTCACCATAAATAGAAGGAGCATTAGGTATTCCAGCTAAAAGTGTACTTTCATAATCTGTCATATAAGCAGGTTCTTTGCTAAAATATCCCATACTTGCTTCTTTAACTGTATAATATCCATTACCAAAATAACTAGTATTTAAATATAATTCTAATATTTCATCTTTTTCTAAATTATGTTCTAACTTAAAAGCCATAAACACTTCAGCAATCTTTCTTTCTATTTTCTTTTCCTGCGAAAAATAAATATTCTTAGCAAGTTGTTGAGTTATAGTACTACCGCCTTCATCAAAACTTTTATTTTTTAAATCATGATATAAAGCTCGTCCAATAGAAATAACATCAATACCATTATGTTTATAAAATCGATGATCTTCGATAGCTATTACCGCATTTATATAAATTTTAGGTAACTCTTCTAATCTACTATAAGATTCTACCGATTTTATACTTGCTACTTTGTCTTTTATTGAGTAATCATCTAAAGCTTTTTTATACATACTATATCCATTATAAATATAAATACCAGATATCAATAATAAAATTACTATTATTAAAAACAAGAAATTAAGAAACTTCTTCATAGAATACCTCTCTTTTACTTTATCATTCTTATCATCTACGATTAATAGCGGCAAAACATAAAGCTGCTATTGCACTTAATCCAACTATAATAAATAATTTCTTTTTCATCTACTTCTTCCTTTCATAATCATTTTATCTTTTTACTGTTACTTTTAAGTTACATTTATAAATTATTAAAAATTTATATTTTAATTATACTAATATAAAGACTTAATATCGTTATTTTAGTATTATTTAATATTACAAATTTGATATATAAATAAAAAGTGAAATAAATTTCACTTTTTAAATTCCCACACTCATTGTTTCAGGTAATGTACTACCTCCATCAATTACAAATTCATGACCTGTTATATATGATGATTCGTTACTTGCTAAAAACGCTGCAAGTTCTCCTAATTCTTCTATTGTACCTAATCTACCCATTGGTATTCCAGCAGCAATACCATCAATAACTTCTTGAGGATTATCTGGATTAGTATCTTTACCTATTCCTTCAACCATTGGTGTTAAAATATATCCAGGTAAAATAGCATTTGATCTAATATGATCATTAACTAGTTCTACAGCAATAGCTTTTGAAAAACCCAATATAGCAGCTTTAGTTGTAGCATAAGCAACTTCTCCACTATCAGCAACCATAGGTCCTGTAACACTTGAAAGATTTACAATACTTGATGATTCATTCTTTTTCATATATGGAACAACTGCCTGAGTTACATTCCAAGTTCCTTTAATATTAATATCAAAATGAAAATCTCTAATTTCATCAGACATTGTCTCAAACTCTTCTAAACGAGCAACTCCAGCATTATTAACGAGTACATCAATCCTTCCATACTTAGCTGCAACAGCATCTACACATTCCTTAACACGATTCTTATCTCTAATATCTACTTTATATCCAATAACTTCAGATTCAGGATATTCATCTTTTAACTTTCTTAAAGTTTCATCTAACTTATCAGCATAATCTAAAATAGCTATCTTTGCTCCATATTTCAAAAATACTTTTACAATACCTAGTCCATTACCCATTGCTCCACCTGTAACAATCGCAACTTTATTTTCTAATTTTCTCATTTATTTTATCTCTCCTCTATTATAAATTATAACATAAAAAGAATCTTATTTTATTCTTGTAGACATCTTTTTACATTTTTTTAATACCACAATATTCGTTTCTAAATATTTTTTCAAATTTTAATTACTTTTATATTATCATTTATATATTTCGTAATTACCAAATTTAGTTAAAGAAAAAAGGCTAAAAAAATATTATTCTATCTTTCCATCTTTTAATTTTAAAATTCTATTTCCGTATTTAGCTGATCCCTCAGAATGCGTTACTTGTAAAATAGTTATTTTTTCTTCTTCATTTATTTTCTTAAAAAGATTCATAACTTCTTTGCCTGATTTACTATCTAAATTACCTGTTGGTTCATCTGCTAAAACTATCTTAGGACTTAATATTATAGCACGAGCAATTGAAACTCTTTGTTGTTCTCCACCTGATAATTCATGAGGAAGATGTTTTCTTTTTGTATCTAGTCCAATTATCTTTAATAATTTATCTAAACGTTCTTGATATGCTGATTCTTTTTTACCATCCATTATTACTGGAAGAAGAATATTTTCTTCAACATTTAAGTTAGCTACTAAATTATAAAATTGAAAAACAAATCCAATATCTTCTCTTCTTAATTTAGAAACATCTTTCTCTTTTAATTTATTAATATCTTGATCATTAATATAAACACTACCTGATGTGGGTTTATCTAGTCCTCCTATTAAATATAGTAATGTTGATTTACCACTACCAGATGCTCCCATAAGAGAGACAAATTCTCCACTATTTATTTCTAATGAAACGTTATCTAAAACCTTATTTAAAGTCTTTTTATTAGAAAATACTTTTGTTAAATTTTTTACTTTTATTATTTTATTTTCCATATAATCACCTATTCATATTTTATTTCATCTATTACTTGCATATTTATTAGTCTTTTTATCGGAACTATTAAAGTTATAAGTAAAATTATAAACACTATAGCTATAAATTTCATACTCAGAATAAAGTTAAAATTCATTTCTATAAATAATGACATACTTTCTAAAGCTTTACTTAATATATTTGTCATTAGAAAGCCAACTACAAGTGATATTAAGCATGATGTAAAATTAGTTATTAATGTTTCACTTATTAGAAGTCTAGCTATTTGATTTTTACTCATACATGTTGAATTTAAAATAGCCAATTCCTTTTTACGCTTTAAGAATCCAATTATTTGATTATTAATTACTCCAACAAAAGATAATATTATAGCCATCCCAACAATTGCATATACAAGGCTCATCGTTTCAGAAGTTGACTCAGCTTGGATTGCTACATATTCCTCATACGTCATAATATTTATACTATTTTCATCCAATTTTTTTTCGATGTTATCTTTTAATTTGATTAAATCAGTTCCTTCTTTAGTTTTAATATTTATTCTTACTGGAATATCTGTTATATTTTTTACAAATGTATCTCGATTAATTAATATACAATTTCTTGAAGTATTAAAATCAACACTATTCATATATCCGACTACTTTATAATCCTTTTTAAAATCAACGAATCCTAAATTTAATGTTATTAAATCTCCTTTAGAAATGTTATTCTTTTTAGCATATACCTCATCTATTATAAGTTCATTTTCTTTTAATAATGATAAATTATAATCTAAATTTTTAATAAATGGTTCATCTTTATTTACTCCCAATATAATTGGATTAGTATTAAATT
>DEUO01000155.1 GCA_002362595.1 Caryophanales bacterium UBA3260 | reverse complement strand
TTTAAGAATGGAAAGACAGATTTAAAATATAATGGCTTTGCAACAAATAGTAATGGAATATATTATGTTAATAATGGAAAGATAACTTTTAAAGATAAAGGTTTAATGTTTTATAATAAAAAATGGGTAGCAGTTATAAATAGTAAAATAAATAATAGTTATACAGGATTATTAAGTAATAGTAATGGAACATACTTAGTTGTTGATGGAACTGTAGATTTTGATTATTTTGGTAATTTAAAGGTACTAGAAAATAATGTATATAAAAACTATGTTATAAAGTATGGTAAAGTAATAGCTTAGGAATAATAAATATTTATTGTTCCTTTTTTATGTAATTAAAAGATTATAATGTTTTATCTATAATAATATATATAGAGGGAGGTTTTGAATTGACAATGAGAAAAAAAGAAAATATAATACAACACATTACTTGAAGAAACATATGTTATATTATAAAATATATATAGATAGAATAGGAAGATACATATGAATGAGAGAACAAATATAGATGTAGTTGTAAATTATATTCTAAGACATATTAAAGTTACAAACAAAAAATTACAGAAATTAGTATATTATGCATATGCTTGGTATATAGTGGAAAATAATGAAAATGCTAATATTACAAATGTATTATTTCATGATAGACCAGAAGCATGGGTTCATGGTCCTGTTTTTCCTACTTTATACGATAGATATAAAGAAAATGGCAGAAATGAGATAGCTACACCAGATGAAATATTAGAAATAGATAAAGAAATATCAGAATTTTTAGATGAAATACTTGCTGTATTTGGACCATTTGACGGAGATCAGCTTGAACTTATGACACATAATGAGCTTCCATGGCAAAAAGCTAGAGGAAGTGCAGAAAGCGATGAAATATCAACAAATCTAATAGATTTGCAAGATATATATATATATTACACATCCTTAAGTAATGCCTAGTAAAAGTAAAATTAAAGCAAGTATAGATCCCCAAGAAATAGAAAAACAAAATAAAGCAAAAAATTTTCTTTTTAAGTTTGACGACTTTGAATTGCAATCTGATTTTAATCAAGGAATAATATTTAATAATAGGTATAAAAATTTAACACATTTTTTAAAAATAATATCTGATTTAATGGAATCATTAAAAATATTATCACAGCATTGTTTTAATAATACATTGATAAATGGTGATTTAGAAAAATCAATGCATTTAAAAAAATTAGAAAATGAAGAAGCAATAAATCGAATTACGAATATAATGCAAACAATATATCATAAAAATATAGTAGATCAATATTCAGAAGGAAGTATGTTTATAGAATTTGGTAGAATAGATGATTGTAGATATATTGGAGTTTTGCTTGATTATCATATTATAAATTTACTTTATATTGATCCCCATCATTTAACATTTAAAAATGATAAGTTTCCTATAAACCAAAAAATGTCTTATACATTTCCGTCATTATTGTCTTCATCTTCTATAAATAGTTCAACAAAAACTTTAGGGATGAATATTGATAATGTTTATGCAAATGAAATAGATGCAAAATATATGGAGCAGAAAGAAAAAGATGAATTAGAATTTTATTGGGAATTGCAAAAAGATTTATATGATGAAAAGTTATTACCTGAAAAAGTTATAGATTGTTTAAAATCTATGGAAGGAGAAAAAAGAAATGAAAAATAGTTATCAAATATCATTATATTTAAAAGAAGGAACTAAATATAAGGAAGATGAGTTAGCTAATAAATTAAAATTGGCTGTTCCATCTTTAAAAGATCCGATGATTATGTCAGAAAATGCTAATTTACCTATAGAAGCTAATACTCCGATAATTGCGTTTGTTCAAAATAATGATATTCGATTTATTGGGAACTACTATTATATGACTATAAACATATCTGGAGAAGAAATAAAAAATTATAGGGAAAACTTTAAAAAAATTCTAAATGCTTTAGAAGAAATAGAATTTTATAGAATAGGATATGTTGTAAGTAGTAGCTTTGAAAAAGAATACATTGAAAAATTTAAAGAACAAATATTTTGTCAATCAGAAGTAAAAAGTAGTAATGATTTTGAATTAAGTTGGCTTCAAGACATAGAAATTAATTCAAAGAAAGTTAATTGTTGGAAAAGGTATTTTACTGATAGAAATATAAATGATATGTTGAATGTTATCTTTGATATAAATACTCATGAAAAAGAAAAAAATGATGTAACATTAGAATTTATTGAAAATTTTATTACTGATGCTGATAAATATATAAGTGAAAATATTTCAATTATAAATGAAAATTAAAATAAAAGCCGAGTAGTAAAAATACTTGGTTTTTATTCTGTTATAAATTAAAAATAATGTTATAATATAAAAGAAAATAAAAATGATTAACTTATACAAAAGGAGCAATTATATATGTATAAAATAAAAGATTTATATAGTTTAGAACATACTTTAGCAGGTGAGTATTTAAGTAATTTTACTTATCCTTGGGAAGCATTAAAAGGAATTAAGGAATTTATAATAGAGTTAGGTAAAACTTTAGGTGATGAATATAAAGAGATAGAAGAAAATGTTTGGGTACATGAGTCTGCTAAAGTATATGATTCTGCTTACTTAGGAGCACCTTCTGTAATAGGAGCTAATAGTGAGGTTAGACATTGTGCTTTTATAAGAGGAAGTGCTTTAGTTGGAGAAAATTGTGTTGTTGGTAATTCTGTAGAACTTAAGAATGTTATTTTATTTGATAATGTTCAAGTACCTCATTATAACTATGTTGGTGATTCTATATTAGGATATAAATCACATATGGGAGCAGGTTCTATTACTAGTAATGTAAAAAGTGATAAAACTTTAGTTAAGATTAATGATAGAATTAATAATGAAGTGATGGAAACAGGTTTGAAAAAAGTAGGTGCTATGTTAGGTGATTATGTTGAAGTAGGATGCAATAGTGTTTTAAATCCTGGAACTATAATAGGAAGAAATACTAGTGTTTATCCTATGTCTTGTGTAAGAGGTGTTATACCAGAAAATAGTATATATAAAGATGTGAATAATATTGTTAAAAAGGAGAATATGTAAAATGGGTAAGTATTTTGGTACAGATGGTTTTAGAGGAGAAGCCAATGTTAATTTAACAGTGGAACATGCTTATAAAGTTGGAAGATACTTAGGATGGTATTTTGGGCAAGATAAGGAGCATGCTCGTATTGTAATAGGAAAAGATACTAGAAGAAGTTCTTATATGCTAGAATATTCTTTAGTAGCTGGTTTAACAGCTAGTGGTGCTGATGCTTATTTGATGCATGTCACAACAACACCAAGTGTTGCATATATAACAAGAACAGAAGATTTTGATTGTGGAATAATGATTAGTGCATCTCATAATCCTTATTATGATAATGGTATTAAAATAATTGACAATAAAGGACATAAAATGTCTAGTGATATAGAAGACTTAATTGAACAATGTATTGATGGAAAGATAGAGGAGTTGCCTCTTGCGATTAAAGATAATATTGGGTCTGCTAGTGATTATTCTGTTGGTAGAAATAGATATATTGGTTATTTAATGTCTGTTCCAACAAGAGCGTTTAAAAATATAAAGGTAGGATTAGATTGCGCTAATGGGGCTAGTTCTAATATAGCTAAAGCAGTATTTGATGCTTTAGGAGCAAAAACATATGTAATAAATAATGAACCTAATGGATTAAATATAAATACTAATTGTGGATCAACTCATATTGAAGCTTTACAAAATCTTGTTAAAGAAAAAGAATTAGATATTGGATTTGCGTATGATGGAGATGCTGATAGATGTCTAGCAGTAGATGAAAATGGGCAGGTTGTAGATGGTGATTTAATATTATATATTTGTGGTAAATATTTAAAAGATCATAATGAACTTGCACATGATACTATTGTTACAACAGTTATGTCTAATTTAGGTTTATATAAAGCTTGTGATAAAGTTGGAATTAAATATGAAAAGACTGCTGTTGGAGATAAATATGTTAATGAAAATATGGTAGCTAATGGATATGTCTTAGGAGGAGAACAATCTGGTCATATAATATTTTCTAAACATGCTACTACTGGTGATGGTATTTTAACATCTCTTAAAATAATGGAAACAGTAATAGAAAGTAAAATGTCTCTTAGTACATTAGCATCACCAGTAACTATATATCCACAGTTACTTAAAAATGTTAAAGTAAAAAATAAGATAGAAGTTAAAAATGATACTATAGTAGATAATAAGATAAAAGAAGTAGAAGCTCTTTTGGGTGATGAGGGAAGAGTTTTAGTAAGAGAATCAGGAACAGAACCAGTAATTAGAGTTATGGTAGAAGCTTCTGATATAGAATTGTGTACTAAATATGTCGATGAAATAATAGAAGTAATTACTAATCAAGGGCATATAGTATAAATGGTTATAAAAGGGTGATTTTATCACCCTTTTTATAATTGCATTTTAAGTATCAATGATACTTAAAATGTTGACTTAGTTTAATATTAGAGTTAAAATATATTTAGTTTATTAATAAAAAAGCAAGAAAGGAGTTAAGTAGTGAAAGATATTGCAGCTAAGAAAGAAGCCGAAAGATTGCTTAATAGTATTAATGAAAATACAACTTTTGATATAAAATTAGAGAAAGATAAGGATAAAAGGTTTGTTCATGAATATAATATTACTTATGATGAAGTTGAATGGATAGTTAATAATTTACCTATTAATCAATTTAGAAGCAAAATAAAGTGCGAAGATTTAAGATATAATAATGTAGATTATCTATATGATTTTAAATCTTTTTATTCTTGTGTAGATATTTATGGATTAGATACTGCAATTCCTATATATGTTAAGATAGGAAAAGATAATTTAACTAATAATACTATAGTGGTGGTATCTTTACATGAAGATGAATAAATTAAAAAGCAAATGGGAGTGTACGAATATGGAATGGGAAAGCAAAAATATTTTTTGTCATAATTGTAAAAAAGAAAATTTATGTAAATGTGTGGATAGTGAAGTTGAAGAGACAATAAAAGGTATAACAGTTAAATATATTGAAAAAAAATATGTATGTAGTAAATGTAACGAAGAAGTATTTGATAAAGATGCTTATAATTATAATGTTTTTACTGCTAATGATGAATTACGAAAAAAGACTGATTTAATAAGAATTAGCGAAATTGAAGAAATATTAGATAAATATGCTATTGGAAAGAAACCTTTGTCTTTAGTACTTGGATTAGGTGAAGTTACTATACCTAGATATTTTGTATCAGGTAATCCAAGTAAAGAAGTTTCTGATTTATTGAAAAGAATAAAAGATAATCCGATGTTATTTGAAACTTACTTAATATCTAATAAAGATAAACTTACTGATATAACTTTTAAAAAATCTTTAAATAAAGTAACTCAATTAATGTTATCTTCTTCTAATTCTAAATTATATAGTGTAGCTTTATATTTAATAAAGAATATTAAAGATTTTACGCCTTTAGCGTTACAAAAATTATTATATTTTATAAATGGGTTTTCTAATAAAATATTAGATAAATTTTTATTTGATGAATTGCCAAAAGCTTGGGCTTATGGACCTGTGTATGAAAAAATTTATAACGCTTTTTCAGAATATAAGGGATATCCTATAAAACTAGCAGAAGTTTTGCCTGATAAAACTAGCAGTTTTACTTTAGAAGAGAAAGAATATTTAGATAAAATGATAGAATATTTTGGATGCTATAGTGGTGGTGTACTAATTGATATAAGTCATTTGACTGATCCTTGGATTGAAGCAAGAGAAGGATTAGAAGAAAAAGATAGTTGTAATAATTTTATAAGTGCAGAATCTATAGAAAAATACTTTAATAAAGTATGTTTAGAATATGATATAAAGACGGTTGAAGATATAAAAAAATATAGTACTGATATGTTTGAAAAAGTAAGCGAGATAATGTAATTTTGTTACATTATCTTTTTTATAATTATAATTTAAACATACTTTATTAAAGTATT
>DEUO01000073.1 GCA_002362595.1 Caryophanales bacterium UBA3260 | reverse complement strand
AACAAGTTTTAGAATATTATTTGATAAAAATGTTAAGAAATTTGAAAATTATATTGAGAGAAGAAAACATGAAATATTAGTAGATAATTTAACTTATGATGATTATATAATTAGAAGAAATAATTTAGTTAAAGAATTAGATGTTTTAGAAAATTATAATGAAGAAGTATTAGTTAATAAATTTATGGTAGGTAAATTAATGTTAAATGATTATAATTCTGCTAGTATTAGTAGAAGTTATGCAAAATTCTTAGGAGAAAATGGGGATATTGAATTTGCTAAATCTAAGAATGAAGAGTTTATGAATTTATATCATAATTTAGATGAATTTAAGAATTATACTAAGTATGAGTTTGTTTTGGAAGATGTTAAGAAGAAATATCAAGAAAGAACTAGTCATATAGGAGAAACAGCTAAGATAGCTAAAGAGATTAGTGGATTAATAGATGAATTAGTTACTCTTACTAAAGAGATAAATGAGAATAAGGGTAAAGGTTTCTTTATATTTAGAAAGAAAGTAGATATAGAGCAAAATTATATGATGATAAATGAGAAGGTAAGACAATTAGATGCTAAATATGAAGAATATGATAACGCTTTAATATATGAAAAGATGAATGAATATTTAACTGATACTTCAACAGTTTATGATGTATTTAGATTTGTTTTTGCTTTTAAATCATATTTAAGAATGTGTATTAAAGAGAAAGATGATTCTACAGAGATTTCTAAGGTTAAAGAGATAGTAACGGAATTTGAACATTTTCTACTTGATCCTAATATTACGATGATAAAGAGTACAATATTTACTGAAAATATTGATTTAGCTATGGTTTTAATGGATCATTATAAGTTATTGAAGATTAATCTTAAGAAAGATGATTTAAATGAAGATGGTATAAAGGATTTACAAAAGTGTTTAGAGATAATTATTAATAATCATTATTTGGAGAAATTTGGTTTATCTATGAGCTTTATACTTAATTTATTTGAAGGAAAGAAGATTGTTGATATTAAAAAGAAGAGTATTCCAGAAGGAGATGTTTCTGAAGGATAGTCTTCTTTTTTTGTCGAAGTCTGTTGATAATGTTGACACAATATGTTAAAATTAATATGGTGATGATAGAATGGAAAGTGTAATGAAAAAGATAGGTAAAGCTGTTTTAGTAGTTTTTATAGTTTTATATCTTATTGTAGCTATTTTATTGACTTTATGTTTATTTAATTTAGGGGCACATAATTTAGCTGAATTTGAATTAACTACTGTTATTCCACTAGAAGATAATTTTTCTAGCGAATATAAAGAAGGGGATTTACTTTTAGTTAGTAAGAAAAGTCGTAGTAAGTCTGATGTTAAGATAGGTGATGGTATTTTTTACTATAATGTAGAAGATAATACAGTTGTTGAATATGGTATTGTTTCTAATATAATTGATGAGAATTCTAATTCTCAAACTTATATTGTAGGTAAAGATTATAATGTATATTACAATTACTTTATAGGTAATAGAATTACTAATTTAGGACATTTAGGAAAAGTTTATAAAGTATTAATGTCTCAATTTGGTTATTTAGCTTTAGTTATTTTGCCTACTTTAGTAATGGTTGTTGTTGAAATTTATGCAATTATAATGGAAGTTATAAATATTAAAAATGAGATGAGAAAAGAAAATGAAAGCGTACAGAAAGATTAGTTTATTATTAGTTTTATCTTTGCTTTTATTAGTAGTTCTTGCTGGAACTTATGCTTATAGTAAATATGTAGCAGTAGCAGTAGTTCCTGGAGAGTTAGATGTTGCTGTATGGAGTATTAAAGTTAATGGATGTAATATTGTTAATCCAGAAGAAAATGATCCTTCAATAGCTGATGAATGTTTTGAGAAAGGTCCATCTAGAGATGATCCTACTATTATAGAAACGACTAAGAATTTTAGAATAACTGATGCTAATATATCTTATTATCCATTAGATAATGAAGAACTAGTTGGTATTAGAAAGATTGCTCCGGGAACTGAAGCTAGATTTAATATAACAATAGATCCAGGTCTTACAGATGCTGCTTTTAAATATGAATTAAATGCTTGGTTTGATGGAAATAATGATTTTATTAAATTGTATGCGATACCATTAGATGAAAATGAAGTTCCGATAAAAGATGCTGATGGTAATGAAGTTACTCATGAAATATCAAGAGAAAAACCTTACGTTGATACAATTCTTTTTTCAGAAGATGAAACTATTAGTAGGATTCATAGATTACAAGTTAAAGTTGTATGGGAGAATGATCCAACTGGAGCTACTGATATAACTGATACAGAAATAGGTACTAATTTAGGGGAAAATGGTGAGGCTCCAATAATGGAAATTCCTGTTTTAATTACATTTAATCAAATTACGAGTGAAAAGGAATTAGAAGAAGCTATAAATGGTAGTACTTCTAATGTGGCTAATAGTGTAGCTAATAATAAGTGAGTGGTAAGGATGGAAGTATTAAAAAAAATAGGAAGCTTTATACTTAATTTTTTAATAATTGTAGTATCTTTATGTTTTATAGTTGCTTTATATCATTATATATCTATAAAGATAATGGGTAATCCATATACTAATTTTTTAGGATATACGTATTTTAATATAAAGACTGGAAGTATGGAAGATACGATAAATATTGATGATTATGTTTTTGTTAAGATTACTGATGATGTACAGGTTGATGATATTATTTCTTTTGTAGATAAGGATAAAGTTGTTACGCATAGAATAATTGAAATTAAAGAGGATAATAAGATTGTTACAAAAGGCGATGCTAATAATACTCCAGATGATGAAATATTAAGAGAACAAGTAATTGGAAAAGTTGTTAAAGTTGGTAAAGGATACGGGGTATTCTTAAAAGTATTTACTGATCCAGTTGTTGTTATTCCTTTTATAGCAGCTTTAATATTTATTAACTTGGCTTTTACAGGTACAAAAAAACGTTTAGCACAATAAATATATAGTGAACAAGGAGAATTAGTTGATATGAAAAAATACAAAGACAGAAAGGGAATTAATTTACTAACTATATTTCTAGTAATTGATTTACTAGCTGTTTTTGCTATTTTTAAAACTAGTGGAGCTGTATATAGAGCTGAAGCAATAGGGCAAACCAATTTAGAGGTTGCTTTTTATGCTTTTAATACAACAGGACTTGTTGATGAGAATGATGAAACTCAAACATCTAATATAGATTTGGGAGATATAGGTCCTGGTGAAATAAGAAGATTCAAGTTTAAAGTATTTAATACAGATGATAAAGGAAATGTTTCTGATACTAATTTATCCTATATATTAAAAATAATAACAACAACTAATATACCTTTAGAATATGAATTATATTATAATCAAAGTAATTATAGTTCAACAGGTGTAGATGTTCTAAAAAGTGAAGGTGTTTTGGACGAAACACAAAAAGATGAATGGGGGACTTGGTTTAGAACGATTGTGTTACCAGAAAAATGCTTTTCCCATTCTAAAAGCTTATATGATTATTACTACTTAATTGTTAAAATGCCTGAGAAATATAATGATCCAAAATATCAAGATTTGATAGAATCAATAAAAGTTCAACTTACATCTAAACAAGTAGTAAGTTCTGATATAGCTGAAAGAAACTTAGTATGTAGAACAGAATAAAAGAAGGTGAACTAATGAAAAAAAACAAGACAAGTAAATTTACTTTTTTTAAAAAGCACAGAAAAATTGCTATTGTTTTGGTGTGTCTTGTTTTAGTTGTTAGTTCACTTGCTTTTATAAATTATAGTAGATATGTTAAGAATATAATTACTACATATTATTTAAGAACAAAAAATTTCTACTTTAATAGTAATAGATTAACTTTAGAAGGTAAAGTATATCAATCTAAACCATGGGTTGTTGGTGATGGTAGTTATGAAATAAGTATAACTATGGATTCTAAATTAAATGAATTAAAAGTAATGGAAGATGATTTAGAATATAATGTTAAATGTGAAGTAGAAAAAGATGGTAAAAAAACTAATGTTGCAGTATGTAATATAGGTAATGGCGGAGATATAGTAAGTAGAAAAATTATTGGTAATAGAAGTGATGGTACTGATAAAAATAAAGATAACTTTACTGTTGTTGTTGATGCAACAGGAGAAGAAATAAAAGATGGAGATGTAATATCTATAAAAGTTACAGCTGAATCTACTAAACCTTATAAACAGACATTATCAGCAACATTTGAATTAGTTGCTGGTAATTATGGTGTTAGTTATGAAATAGATGACCAAGTAGGTAGAAGATATATAGATTGTCTTATAAATAATACTTTACCTGATGAAGCTAAAGTAGTTGAGTTAGAGATAACTGATACTAGTAAGATAATATTTGATCAAAATAATTCTATTTTAGATGATATTAAGAATTATTATTCTAAAGAAGATATTGCTAAATATGGATTTGGTACTATTGTAAATAATGATGGATATATTACTAAGGTAAGATTTAGAGTAGAAGAGAAGTCTGGTAGAATGGTAAGATTCTATAAGACTAATTTATCAGATGATTTTTCTTTATATAATAATAGAATAGATGATAAAGGAAATTTAACTGATGAGACAACAGGTGATGAATCTAAAGGTATTGTTAAACTTGAAATTTTAGAAGAAGAGTGTTTTTCGGATTCTAGTTCAGCTTGTTATAAAAAACATCATCCTGAACCAGAAACAGAACCTGAACCCGAACCAATACCAGTTGAACCAACACCAGAAGAACCAGTAAATCCTGATTCAGGAGAAGATAATGGTGATAATACAAATACAGGAGAGGAGGGGCTATAATGATAAATGTAATGGATGAATATGTTCAATTTAATAAGAAATGTTTTCATAAGTATTTAAAGTTAATTTTAGATAAAGAATACAATAAAAGTATCTGTGATGAATTGATAGAAGCTTATGTTAATGTTAGATATAGTAATTATTTAGATGAAGAATCAGAGAGATTAACTTTAGATAAGAAGATAGAAAAATCATTAGATTTAGCGGTAGAAAGATTACTTTATGAATTAGCACCTAAATATGAACCGATAATTAGAAATAGTCGTTATTTTGCTCCTTATTTATATGATTTAGATCAATTATACTTATTAGAAGCTCAAAAAAGAGCTACTGAAAAAATATATATGGATAGAGTTAAAGTATATAAGACAGAAGATTTAGATTTTATAAGAAATTTAAATGATATGTTAATGCAAGATACTAGAAAGAGAAAAGAATTTTTAGATTCTTTTGAAAGTCCAACTTTTTCTTTAGAATACCATAAGATGGGTAAGAGTGAGTTAAAAGTTGAACTTAAGAATAATATAACATTTCCTGAATTATATAGTGAAGCTGCTATAAAAAAAGTAGCTGAAAGAGATAATATTAGTGAAGATTTAACAACGATTGGTTTCTTAGAATTGGCTAGTGTTATTATTAATGATATAGCTTGTTGTGATTTTGAAAAAATATATTATATTGATTTACCAATGTCTTTTTTTGAAAAGAAGATAAAGATAAGTAGATTATTTACTATTATAGATAATGTTTTTTTTCAAGATAAGGTAAGAATACTTATTAATTATGAATGTTTTAGTAGATTTAAAGGTTCTGTTACTGAATATATGAGACAAGGTTTTGTATTTGGTTTAGTTCTTGATGAATCATTTAATTATAGTACGGAAAATATAGAGTTTTTAGAGCTATTTGATAAAATTTTAATGAGTCCTGATAAATATTATTACAAAGATATGAAAAATAGTGGTAAAATAAAAGATAGAATAGTAAATATAGCAGAGGTGAAGTAATGAATACGTATGTTAGGTTTTTATACGAATTTTTAGATCAGTTACTTGGTGGTATTATTGATGCTGTTAAAACATTCTTTTTAGGAATATTACAAATGTTTGATGTAAGGGCTTATGCGGCATTATTAAAGAATTATAGTAATGATTTTACTGGCGGGGAATGGTTTATGGTAGTAATTGCAATATTAGCTACTATTGCCTTATTAGTACTTGCTGGATTGGTTATATTTTTCTTAGTAAGAAAATATATAAGATTTAGAAAGACTTTAGTTGAACAAGAGTCTTTATTAGAAGAATTAGCTGATTTACATAAACAAGTAAGAACATTAATGAAAGAAAAAGACGAATTATATGCGATGAAAGTATCTCAACTTGGTCTTGGTGCTGATGAAGAAGATGTTATCACACCAGAAGGAGAGAATGCAGAAGCACAACAACAAGAAGATGGACACGAAGGAGATACAAGATTCCCAAAATTATGTGCTATCGACGAATCTTTCAAAGATTACAAAGTTGTTAATTATGGTTGTTCATTTGATCTTCAAGAATTATGTGAAAACTTTAGAAATTTCTGTGCTTCAGAATTAAAATTATATTATCATTTAGATTTAGTTAGATTGTTTATTTCAGCTCTAGCTAGTACAAAACTTGTTATATTACAAGGTATTTCTGGTACAGGTAAAACTTCACTTGCTTATGCTTGGGGTAAATTTATGAAACATGATTCATGTGTTGCATCAGTACAACCATCATGGAGAGATAGAACAGAATTATTTGGATACTTCAATGAATTTACTAAAAAGTTTAATGAAACAGATTTATTAGCAGAAATATATGGTGCTGGATATACAGATGATGTTTATACAGTAATCTTAGATGAAATGAATATCTCACGTGTTGAGTACTATTTTGCAGAAATGTTATCTATACTAGAAATGCCTAGTACTGATGAGTGGATAGTAGAATTAACACCTAGTGGATGGAGTTCAGATCCTAAATATATAAAACAAGGTAAATTACATATAGCACCTAATGTATGGTATATAGGAACAATCAATAACGATGATTCAACATTCATGGTTACAGATAAAGTGTACGACCGTGCTATGCCATTAGATATTAATGATAAAGGTACACCATTTGAAGCTGTACCTACACAGGCAATGGATGTTAATTATTCGTACTTAATGAAATTATTTGATTCAGCAATGAATGATCACCAAATAAGTGAAGAAACATTAGATAAAATAGAAAAAATGGATGATTATGTAATACAACATTTCAGAATTGCTTTTGGTAATCGTATTGTTGCACATATGAAAAAATTTGTTCCAGTATATGTAGAGTGTGGTGGAACAGAAGTAGATGGAGTAGATTACTTCATAGCTAAAAAAATACTTCGTAAATTTGAACAATTAAATATAGCATATATTAGAGATGAAATAGATGGATTTATATCATTCCTTGATACTAATTTTGGAAAGGGCAAAATGAAAGAATGTATTGAATTCCTTGAAAGATTAAAGAAATTAACATAATAAAAAGAATAAGAAGAAAGGTGGTTAGTGATTATGGATGAATTAAGTGTAAATGTCCTATTTGAGAGATCTGATAATAAAAAAATAGAAACATTTGCTAAAAATAGTAAGTCCGATATGGTTGTTGACCTACATTATGATAAAGTAGAAGCAAACTTCGAATGGGTTGAATTAATGGAAAATACAATGAGATATCTAGATAATATTCTTAGAAATCCTAACCGCTTTATTATAAATGAAGAAGAAGTAGTAAAAATAGAACAATCAAAAAAGACAGGTGTAGATAGTATAAAACACTTGTCTAAACATACTAATTTAATTCAAGAAATAAATGAAAAAGATGAAATAACACCATCTAAAATATTAAATGTTAATAAAGAAGAAACATATGATACATATGAAAATAGATTTATATATACTTTAATACTTACAATGGAAACATTTCTATCTACAAAAAAAAGAGATACTATAACAGGTTCTTATTTAAAAGATGATAAAGGTGTACAATATAAAGCTGCTTCTATAGTAGGCAAAGAAAAAATATCTATAGAACTAGCTATAAAAACAGAACTAAATGTTAAATTGAATGAAAAAAATAAAGATGGATTATCTTTAGCACAAAGAATAGAAAAAATAGAAAGACAAATATTAGATTTAAAAAATACTATAGTATTTAGAGATTTAGCTAAAGCACATGTTCAGATAGTTAGACCTCCAATAAAGAAAACTAATGTAATACTTAAAAATACTAATTTCCAATATGCATTAGTATTATGGAATTACTTACAAGAACATTTTGGTGATGAATCTAAAAGAGATAAAAAAGATAAGAATTATACTGATGAAGGAGAACTTAGAGATTTCTTTGATGAAACATTCTTATTAGATTATTTAGCATTATGTACTCTTAATAAAGACGAATATGTATCTAAATATGAAAAGGAAAGAGTAGTAAAACAAGTAATACAAAGAATTATAGATATAAATGCTGGTTTATCTGAAGATGAGTTAAAAGATATGGTAGGAGAACAATTTGCTATTATTAAATATAAAAATAATGCTACTAATGAAGGAATTGCTAAGATATTCCGTAAATATATTGATAAATATATGACAAAGATAGATTCAATTAAACTCAACTAAGGGGGATAATATGATAAGAAATATAGCTAATAATCGATTATTTAAAAGTATATCTACAATAGTAGAAATAACAATTACTGTTGTATTAATAGTATTAATACTTTTAACTGGTATTCAGAAATTCTCAAATAGAGGTAGTTTCTTTGGATTTAGAATATTTACTGTTGCAACAGGTAGTATGATTCCGATGTATAATATAGGAGATACTTTATTAATAAAAGATGTTCCTATGGATGATATTAAAATAGGAGATGCTGTTACATATAAAGCAGAAGTAGGTAAAATGGGTATGGTAAATATTACCCACGAAGTTATAGATGTAGAAATAGATGAAAAAGGTAAATATTCATACCATACTAAAGGTATCGCTAATAATGTAGAAGACCCGATAGTTGGAGAAGACCAAGTAGTAGGTAAAGTAGTATATAGATTCTTTCTATTAAGTATATTAGGATATATTACTACTAGTAAGGTATTATTATTACTTGTAATAACAATACCTATGGCAATACTTGTATCTATAGAAATAATAAAAATGTTATATGATGAAGAAAGAAAAGTAGCTAAAGAAAAAAAATTAACTAAAGGTGAAGTTAAAGAATTAGAAAAAGATAGTCATATACTTACGGAAGAAGAAAGACAGAGAAAAATAGAAGCTATTAGAAATGGGACTAATACTGTAGAAGTAAATAAAAAGAATAATATAGAAGAACATAGAATATTATCTCCTGAAGAAATGCAAAAGAAAATAGATAAAATAAAAAGTTCTCATGTACATAGTAAAGATGCAGAAGAAAAATTAATTAGCGATATAATAAAAGCTGATCATACTGAAGTAATTAATTTTGATGCTATTAGTGATATAGAAGATAGAGAAGAAAAGATAGAACAAGAAGGTAAAAAAGATAATAGTATTAAGATAGATGAAGAAGAAATAATAGAAACAGTGGAGAATATTAAAAAAGAACATAAAGAGACAAGTGATGAAGAAATTGATGAATTCTTAAAGTATTTAAGAGAGAAATTAATAGAAGAAAAAAAAGAACATGATAAAGATGTAGAAGAGTAAACTACAATATGATATAATATTTTATAGTAAGGAGTGATATATGAATGAATAATAATGATAATAATAGTAATAAATATCATGGTCAGAGTATTTTATATATCGCTTTAAAAAGGCATAGAAAAGGTTTACTATTACTTATTTTAGTTGCTTGTATATCTACTTCACTTGCTTGGTTTTATAATAATTTAAAAGTTGGGATGAGAGTAGATGGTGAAGTAGATAGTTGGAATATATCTGTTAATGATTCTGGTACTTATTCATATACTTTTGAAAATATTAGTCCAGGTATAACTAAAGAACATGCTATAGGTAAACCAATTAATTTAAATAACTCTGGAGCTATACCAGCATCCTTCTATTTCGAGGTAACAAGTGTTTACTTGTTTGGTAGAAAATATGATATTGATGAATATAATCTTGAAAGAAGTATTGTATTTAAAGACGGTTCAGTAAAAAAATATGATGAAGTAAGTAATGATATACTAAATAATCAAGATAAGCAAGAAGACGATGCTAATAAAGTGGAATGTTTTAGACATACAATTAGTGGCTTTCCTTTTATATTGAATATAGATGTTAAAGAATTAGTAATACAAAGTGGTGGAAATTTAGATATTAATTTTACACTTGAATGGCCTTATGAAGGAGATAATACTTTAATTGATGGTAATGTTTTTAAAACAGAAAAAGTAGAAGGAACTGAAGAAGAGACTATTACAGAAATTCCTTTTAAAGTTCCTAAATGTCGTCAAAAGATATTAAGTACGGAGGTATTAAAAGCTGTTGATAAACAAAGAGATAAATATTTTAACGAATTACCTTCTATATCAATAGATGGAATGAATAAAGATGGAGAAGTAGTAACTGAAGATACTGCTGTAAATTTATCTACTTGTGATTTAATAGATACTTATTATGGAGATGCATCAGCTAAGTTTAAAAAAGAAAATGAAAAATATGCTGACAAAATATTAGAAGCTACAAAAGAAGATAATACTAACTATTTTATAGAGATACCTGATCCAGCTGGTGGAGAAAATAAAAGAATAATATTTAAAGATTTAGTTATAGAATTATCTATGACTGTATCTCAAACAGATGGTTATCATTTAGGAAAAGATAATACATCTAATCCAACTTCTTAAAAGTATATTAAAAGTAACTAATGAAATGATTAGTTACTTTTATTTTGGAATAACAAAACAAGGAAGATGATTCTTCCTTGTTTAACTTGTTTGTTCAGTATTGGTATCAGTATTATTATTAGATGTATCTATTTGATTACCTTTCGATGAAGTATATTCTTTTATATCAGATGCTTTAATAGTAACAACTGGTCTAATACCATATACGTTTTTAGTTTTAAATGATCTATTTTTAATAGTACCATTATTTATAACTATCAAGTCGGCATTATTAAATGCTGCTGATGTCCAATAAAGACCATTACTTAACCATATTTTTGATTTGTTTTCACAAACAAATTTTTTATTTGTTCCAGAATTAGTACAATAACTATTTATATCATTTAAGTCTAGTATATTTACATTAGCACTTGAATAATTCATGTCTTTTAAATATTTTTCATAATTTGAAAGATGCTGTTGTAAATTACTTTGATTAATATCTATTGTTGTTGGATTTCTTGTATTCCAGTATCCAGCAGTGGCATCAGGGTCATGAAAATGCATTGAACAGTAATATTTATTAGAACCATATGTTTCTTTTAAATATTCTACATTTTCTTTATACTCTTCATTTAGTGATTGTTCGTATTTAAAAATATTTTCAATTTCTTTAAATTCATATCTATTTTGATTAAATATTTTTGCTCGTATATATGCTCTAGCATAATCGTACTTTTCAAGTTCTGCAAATGAATTAATATCGTTAAAATCTGAATTACGTTCATGGTTTAGAACTTCAAATTTTCTCTTCAAATATGATTTTGCGGCTTCAATATTTTCAACACCTGGATTCTCTAAATCTGGTGTGCCACAATACTCATTTTGAATTCCTTCAGTACCACTAGTATATTTTGAATCGCCAACATTTAAATTATATTTTGCAATCATTCTTATTGCACTATTCTCATCACCTTGATTATTATCAATACTCATAACATAAAATTCTTCATTATTTAGTTTTATAATATCATTTTCTTCAATTTTCTCTGAATTATTACCTGGACCTTTAAATATTGATTTATCCAATCTATCACCAATAATTAATGGGTTAACTGGTTCTTCAATAGGTGGAGCAGTAACTTCGCCAATTTGATTGAATTTAAGAGTAATATTATAATTTAATTTATTATTACTACCACTATTATCAGCAGAAGTATTAGAGGCATTTCTCCATAATATATATACTCTTATTGTTATTTTTTTATCATTAACATTTGGAGCATCAATTTCTTTTTTTAAAGGATTATCGATATCTAGAAGACTGTTTTGTTTACTTTTAACATCAGCATTTAATGCTGCTATTGCTTCTTTGTCTTCTTCTTCTTTGTTTTCTTTTTCTTTTTCATTGTCTTTAATAATTCTTATATATTCAATAATATTTTTATTTTTAGAATCATTTTCAGCAGATATTTCATATGAGAAGGGAATTGAAACCCCTGAGTAATCTATATTTATTTCAAAATAACCACGTCTTCCTGGAGCGAAAATATTTTTTGAGAAGAACTTATTTTCATCGTCATCATCAATAATCATCATTGCACTTTGTTTTTCTATAATTTTATTTTCCATTATATCAGTATTATTAACAATAATATTCCATTTTGCAAAATCTCCTTCTGCATTTTCTTTTCTTGCAGATACATATTTTGCATATGTATTACCAGCTTGATATATAACTATTATAATTAGGAGTATGCTTATTATTAAAAATACTTTATTTCTTGTTTTCAATGTACACCTCCACTATCTTTATAATTATATCATAAAAAATAAGTATAAAAAATATAAAATATTAAATA
>DEUO01000163.1:4776-4913 GCA_002362595.1 Caryophanales bacterium UBA3260 | reverse complement strand
TTTTTGAAATACTTTATATTATTCATTATTTCTTTTTAGAGAATGGTGTTCAATATATGTATAAACAATATGATAAATTAAAAGAATTATTGAAGTAAAATCAATAATTCTTTTTTATTCTATTTTAGTTTTAGGTT
>DEUO01000163.1:0-4515 GCA_002362595.1 Caryophanales bacterium UBA3260 | reverse complement strand
TTTATTCTATTTTAGTTTTAGGTTTTAATACTTCATCACTATGTTCTATTACTACTTCTTCTATTTCTTGGGTTTCTTCTTCATCTTTTTCTTTAACAAGATAGTCACTTGGTCCTTCTGGACGATTTAACATTGTTAAAGTATTTATTTCTGGAACATCAGTTTCTTCAAATACTTCATATTTTTCTTCATATCTTGATGTTTTTGGAGCATCAAAAATAATGAATTGTTCCGGTAATTTGGTAACTTTTGTTAATAGTTGAAGAATTATACCACTTGTTTTTTCATTGTATCTAAATGCTTCTGTATTATATTCACGACGAGCTATTGCAACACCATTATCGATAGAATTCATATCTTCATCAGTGAATGTTCCTAATTTATTTAGTTCTAAAAGGTAAGGATATCGTTCGAAGTCAATTTTTTTACTTAGTTTAAATTTGTTTATAGCATTACTTGTTGCTACTTTATCATTTATTGAACCATCAACACCTTTTTCAATCATTAGTAATAAACGATTTATTTCGGTACTAACGGTATCTTCACGACCATAGCTTTTTAAGATTCTATCAGTTGTTTCTATAGCTTTATCTATTTTACCTTTTAAATAATTATCTAATGTTTTAGTAAATATATTGTTTATTATATCTATTTCTTTTTTTAAGTCTTTATAAGATATATATAAGTAATAGATAAATCCTCCTATTATTACAAGTATTATATTGTCAAATATAAAATTAAATATAGCTGTCATATAATCACCTTTACTATATGAATTATATCATAAATATTAGAATATCTTTGAAAAAGATGTTGGATATTTTGTTTCAAAATGATATTTTTTGTTATTTTCTTGATATTCTATTAAATATGCGTGTAAACCTAATCTTTTTAATGGATTCTTTGTACTGTGATATTTTTTGTCTCCTATAATAGGATGGTTAATGTTACTTAGTTGTATTCTTATTTGATTACGACGACCTGTTTTGATATTTATTTTTAGTAATGAGTAGTCTTTATTTTCTTTTAATACTTCGTATTCAGTAATAGCTAGTTTTCCTTTTTTAGAATCTTTTGTGATATATACTTCCAATGTTTTAGATTCGGCTAGATAATCTTTTAAAATACCTTTTTTATCTATTAAATGACCTTCTACTATACAATAGTATTCTCTAGTTACTTGTGACCAGTTATTTTGAAGTTTTTCTTTTTTAGCTTGATTCTTAGCAAATATTACTAAACCAGATGTTTCTTTATCCAATCTATTAACAATAAATACTTTATTTTTGGGATATTGTTTTTTTACATATATACTTGCTTCATTATATAGGTTTGGTTCATTCCCTTTATCTCTTTTTATTGTTAATAGATTAGGTTCTTTGTCTATTACTAGTAGTTCTTTGTCTTCATATATTATATTCATTTTTTTCATAATAAGTAGGCTCCTTTTATAAGTGATATAGATGTATCTGAATTAAATTATATCATAAATAAGTATTTGTTGTTATATTCCAATTTTGTTTAGAATAGAACATACAAAAAAGTTTTCATGTAGTAAAAAACGTTAAGATTTTATACTTAACGTTTTTAATTATTAATTATTCGCAGCAACTTTTATTGTCAAATGTATGTTTTACTCTGTCGTGTTCTTCTGCTCTTTTACCATCGTTGAATCTATCAACTGTACCTACTAGATAACCAGTGATTCTTCTGATTCTTTCGAATCCTACTCCTTCTCCAACCATTTTTTTGCTTTCAACTTTTTGTTCAGCAACCTTTTCCATTTTTTCTGTTTTCATACCTTTTACCTCTTTCTTTCTATTATTTATTATTTATATTTAAATTTTTTAATAATTCTGCTGGAATTGGATCGCCTTCACGACGTCCACATCCAGGACATACATCTTTGATTACTCCTACGTAACCACATACTGGATCTCTATCAACTGGGTGATTTATTGCACCATATCCGATACCAGCTTCTTTCATCATTCTTACTACTGATTCAAATGCTTCTACATTTTCTGTAGTATCTCCATCAAGTTCAATATAACTTATGTGTCCTGCATTTGTTAATGCATGATATGGAGCTTCTTTCTTTATTTTTTTAGATATTGATATATTGTAATATACTGGTACATGGAATGAGTTAGTATAATATGCTCTATCTGTTACACCTTTAATCTTTCCATATATAGCTCTATCTATTTTTGTAAATCTTCCACTTAAGCCTTCAGCTGGTGTAGCTAAGCAAGTGAAGTTTAATTTATATTGTTGACTATATTCGTCAAGTTTTTCTCTCATATGACCGATTATTTCAAGGCCTAGTTTTTGAGCTTTTTCTGATTCACCATGATGTTCACCAATTAAAGCTACTAGACATTCAGCAAGTCCTATGAATCCAACTGATAATGTACCATGTTTTAATACTTTTTTTAGTTTATCATTTGGTTTTAATTTTTCTGAATCCATCCAGTTTCCTTGACCCATTAGGAATGGGAAGTTATAAACTCTTTTGTTACATTGAATATCAAATCTTTCAAGTAATTGATCTTTACATAGTTCTATTTTTTCATCTAATTCTTCATAGAAGCCTTTCATATCAGCTTTTTTGTTAGCATTTTCGCCGACAATACCATGTTTGATACCTATTCTTGGTAAGTTAATTGTTGTAAATGATAAGTTACCACGTCCTGGTGTTACTGCCTTATCTGGATCAACAACGTTACCCATTACTCTAGTACGACATCCCATTGTTGCAACTTCTGTTTCAGGACGTCCTGGAACATAATATTGTAAGTTATATGGAGCATCGATGAATTCAAAGTTAGGGAATAATCTCTTAGCAGATACCTTACATGATAATTTGAATAAATCATAGTTAGGATCTTCTGGATTATAGTTAACTCCTTCTTTTACCTTAAATATTGATATTGGGAAGATAGGTGTTTCACTATGTCCTAATCCAGCATCAACTGCTAGTAGATAGTTTTTAATAATCATACGTCCTTCTGGACTTACATCAGTACCAAAGTTAACTGATGAGAATGGTACTTGAGCTCCTGCTCTTGAATGCATTGTGTTTAGGTTATGAACAAATGCTTCCATGGCTTGGAATGTAATTCTATCTGTTTTAGCAACAGCTTTTTCCATTGACATTTTAAATAGTCTTTTTAACGTCTCATTTTCTTTATAGAATTTTTCAAATAATTCTATGTCATGTTCTATTGATGTTATTTTACTTATTTCAGTTTCAATAGCTTTAGTGTTAACAAATGATGTGAAGTCACTAAAATCAAGTAAATCTTGAATAGTCATTTTTAATTGTTTTCTATATGTTTTAATAACACCTGGAGCTAGATAATAATCGAATAATGGAATTGATTGTCCACCATGTTGATCATTTTGGTTAGCTTGAATTGCTATTGCTGCAAGTGCTGAATAACTCATTATATCGTTTGGTTCTCTTAGATATCCGTGTCCTGTAGAGAAACCACCTTTAAATAGTTTATCTAAATCTATTTGTAGACATGTGGTTGTTCCCATTGCCTCGAAGTCCATATCATGAATATGAATATCTCCTTCGTCATGTGCATCAGCAAATTTCTTTTTCATTAAATATGTTTTAGAAAATTCTTTTGATACGTTAGAACCGAACTGTAACATTGTTCCCATCGCAGAGTTACCGTCGATGTTACCGTTTTCTCTTTTAGTATCATCTTCAGATGCACTCTTAAGAGCAAGACCTTCTAATGTTTTTAAAAATTTATGAGATCTTTTGTCTTCTGTGAATGCAAGTCTTGATTGAGCTCTTTTTTCACGATAATTTGAAAATGCTTCATAAACATCATCATATTTTTTGGCTTTTAATGATTGTTCAATTAAATCTTGAATTTCTTCAATTTTAATTTTGTCTTTATCAGCATATTCTTTTTCAATACTATCTAGTACATCATGAAAAACCTTTTGCATATCCTTTTCAGAATATTTTGGAGCAGCAGATTCATCATCTTCACTATAGTGTTCAATTACTTCATCAAAACCTTTTTTTATTGCTATTGCGATTTTTGTCTCATTAAAATCGACTTTTTTGCCATTTCTTTTTACAACTTGAAGTGTCGCAAAAAGGTTTTCTTTTTCTTTTGCCATATAAAACTCTCTCCTTCTACCTTTTCCTAAATTAATTATAATACACTATATATAGATGAGCAATTTTTATTTTTTAATTTTTTTGCAAAAATTCAATTTTTTATTTTTCTCGTTTTTTCAATTTTTTCAGTTTTTAGGGAGTTTTTGTTTTTTATTTTCTGATAGTAAGAGTTCTGTTAATAAGAGATTTTTGGCTTATATTCAAAGTTTTTTGGATATTTTATTTTTTTATTGTTCGTTTTACATAACTTTTACTTTTTTGTAAAAATTGAATTTTCGAATAATTTACATTTTTCATTTTTTTGTTTTTTTGAAATTTTTTTCATAAAAAAAGCGTGACAAAATGAACTGCACCCCTTAGAGTAG
>DEUO01000032.1:5337-6007 GCA_002362595.1 Caryophanales bacterium UBA3260 | reverse complement strand
TATTTTACAAAATAAAATAAAAAAATCCAATAAAGAAATAATAATTTTTTTAAATTCTATTAAATCTTTATTTTATCCTATAAACAATTATCTTCAAAACAAAAAGACTTTTAAAGCCTTTTATTACCCCAAAACATATTATCTATTAACTATATATATCCATCCAGGTTGCCATGACTTTGTTTTTCGCCAGTCTTGATCAATTGCTTCTTTCCAAGTTTTTCCTTCTGTAATAACTTGAAGAGCTAACTGTGGCGCCTTATGAGCAACAACAGCTATATGTTTACCATCATAATTCTCTAAAAGATAATTGCAAAAATCCTTAACTCTTTTTTCAACATCTAACATACATTCACCATTTGGAAATTTATCTATAATATGTTCTTCATATTTTACTAAGTTACTATCTAATCCATTAAAATCTCCATAATTACATTCTCTTAATCTTTCATCTTTAATTATGTTCTTAACCCCACCAAAAGTATAATCTGCTGAATCAATAGCTCTTTGCAAATCAGAACAGAAGACCACATCAAATTGCTTAATATCTACTTGTTCTTTTAAAGAAATGCTTTGATCAATACCTTTTTGCGACAACTCACCTGGTAACCATCCAGTAGATTTATGTTCTACATTATCTGTAGTAGTTCCATGTACAAAATAAGTTATT
>DEUO01000032.1:2139-5049 GCA_002362595.1 Caryophanales bacterium UBA3260 | reverse complement strand
ATGTACAAAATAAGTTATTTTAACTGCCATTTTTATTCCTCCTTAGCTAGCTATCTTTTTCTTACTAATTTTTATTATATTATAAATTATCAAACATATTAAAACGATATACAAAATTAAAAATACCCAAGGTTCTATCATTTTATCAACAAAAGCCGTTTGAACTAAAAACTCAAAGTCTGTTCCAGTAAAAACAAAGCTCTCTTTCTTCGCACACCATAAATTTACTAAAATAGGATTAGTAATCGTTAAAACTAGTTGAATAATACCCATCGTTTTACTTTTCAACATAACAGTTCTTATACCTATAACGAAACTCATACCAGTTATAAAGCCAAGCACTAAATCTAAATTCATAATTACATTTCTCCTTGATTACTTATTTAAAATCCTTTTCTATCATTTCTCTCGTCTTTTCCTTTACTTCTCTATCAAAAGCAAGTATTTCATCAACAGAATTTAATTTTCTATCTTCAAAACTATTAATCATTTTTTCTATTCCTAAAGGAATTTGTGTATATTTTATTTCTTCATTAATAAACGCTTCAACCAATACTTCGTCTGCTGCATTTAAAACCACTTGACTAGAATGTCCTCTTTTAATAGCTTTATAAGCTAAATCTAAACATTTAAACTTGCTTAAATCTGGTTTTTCAAAAACTAAATCTTTTACATCAAATAAATCTAATTTCTCTATATTATTACTTAATCTTTTAGGATAATTTAAAGCATATGCAATTGGTATTTGCATTGATTTAGGTCCAATATTCGCCATAATAGTTCCATCATTATACTGAACCATAGAATGTACTAAACTTTTTCTATGTACTACCACTTCAATTTGACTAGGTTCTACATCAAATAACCACTTAGCTTCTATAACTTCAAAGCCTTTATTCATCATCGTTGAAGAATCAATAGTAACTTTCTTACCCATATTCCAAGTAGGATGATTTAATGCATCAGCTACTGTAATATCATCAGTTATATCTTTGTCAAAAAATGGTCCACCAGATGCCGTAAGTAATATTTTATTAATTTTGTTTTCTTCTTCGCCATTCAAACATTGCATAATAGCGCTATGTTCACTGTCAACAGTAAGTAACTTAGTACCACTTTCTTTAGCTGTTTGCATGATTAACTTTCCACCAGTAACTAATACTTCTTTATTTGCAAGAGCCACTGTCTTACCATTTTTTATCATATTATATGTTGGTTTTAAACCTGCAATACCAACTAAAGCTGAAACTGAAATGTCAAAATCAGTCAAATTAGAAATTTCTTCCATACCATCAAAAGAACAATATACATTTATATTAGGAAATCTCTCCTTTAATACTTTTGCATTCTCTTCATCAATTATATAAACATTATTAGGTCTGAATTCTTCTATCTGTTCTATCAACTTATCAATATTCTTACCAGCTACTAGTGTCACAACATCAAATAAAAGAGGATTCTCTCTAACTACATTTAACGTACTAGTCCCAATTGATCCAGTTGAGCCAAAAATTGCTATCTTTTTCATATTACACTCCCCTTAAAAACATATATTATGTCTTATAATTACTATTATAACATTTAAAAAATACATAGTCATTCTAATTACCTCAAAAATGCTAATAAATAATTACTTCTTCTTAAATACTAAAAGCTTATTTTGGTTTTTATTAGTAGTCCTTTTCCTAGTACTAATCTCCTCTATTTGTTCTAAACTAAAACCAGCTTTTAAAGCTATTTCAATCCAATCTTGAATTAATTTAATCCTTTTGGTATCTTCTAGATTAACCAAATGTAATCCTCCTTCTTTGGTATATCTATAAATATTTTTAATAGTTTCAAGAACATATTTTTCTAACCACTCTTCATATTTTGGATATCTAATATAAGATTGAGTTTCACATTCAGTATATATTTCATAATTAAAATAAGGTGGGCTACTAAACGATAAATCAACATCACCTATTAAGTCTGGAATAAATATTTCTGAACCAAAATTATATATTGTAGTAGTTGATTCATTCGATAAAACTGAATTAAGCCAATTTCCAAAAACAAGAAGTCGTTGATAAAGCTCGTCATAAGGTTCAACACCAATATAATTGTATTTATAATTACTTGCTAAAGCTCCCAACATTCTACTACCAAACCCACAAGAATAATCAAATATGGTAGCACCATCAAAAGGAGCATACCTTTCATATATTTTTCGTGCAATAACAGGATTAAAATTTGTCACTTTTCCTACCATAGATGAACTAAAAAAGAAATCTCTTAAATTAGCGGCATCACTTTTTTGCTGATAAAAACCTCTATGTTGATCAATATAATCTAAAGCACTCTTTAAAAGTTCATCATTATTAATAATTTCATCAGGAGAATATCTACCATTCTTCGATTTTGCTCTATATATTAAATCATCAAAAAAATGATTTAATATTTTACTTATATTTCTATTTTCAATATTAAAATCTGACGTGTTCAATTGTTGCATGCAAAATTCTGTTAAGATTTGTCTTAGATAATCTTCTTCATATCTTCGATATATACTATTTCTTATAGTTTCAAATCTAGATTCCATAAACCCACCCAACTATCGTTATTATACTAAAATACTTTATAAAATTCTATAGCAAAAAAAATCTTGAAAAATCAAGACTCAACGCATAGTTATAGTTCATCTAATATTATACTATCCAAAAACAAAAATAAACCGAACCAAACGGGTTCGGATACAATCTATATGGTGCGAGTGAAGGGACTTGAACCCCCACTCCGTAAGGAACTAGATCCTAAGTCTAGCGCGTCTACCAATTTCGCCACACTCGCATAATAAGTGGTGGACCTCGTAGGACTCGAACCTACGACCGCCCGGTTATGAGCCGGATGCTCTAACCAACTGAGCTAAAG
>DEUO01000032.1:1312-1864 GCA_002362595.1 Caryophanales bacterium UBA3260 | reverse complement strand
CGGATGCTCTAACCAACTGAGCTAGAGGTCCATCGACTTATTAATAATATCATAAATATACTTCTTTTGCAAGTAGTAAATTCTTAAAATACACTATATTAAACACAAAGAAAAGTAAAGACTAGTATCAATCCAATAAATATAACATCTACAAACACAACATATTCAGGATTATCCAACTTTTTACCGCACAATTTACTAACAAATTTAAATAATGCATAAAAGATATTAAAGATAAAGAAACCTACAACACTTACTAATAAACAAATATTTAAAATATTAGAATTAGTTAAATTAGCAAAAGCTTCAAGGCTAAAACTTATACCACCAATCATAACAAGTACAATAGCAATAAATATTGCAATAATAGACACAATATCTATCATATTACGATCATATCTATTCTTTAAATCTCCAACTTTATTATATAAATCAATAAAATCTTTATTACTAGAATCAAAAACTACTTTTAATAACTTAATTTTAAATCCTTCACTTAATAAATCCTTAGCAGTCTTATTATCTTTTTCTATTTTATCAATAGCTTCATAA
>DEUO01000032.1:526-1098 GCA_002362595.1 Caryophanales bacterium UBA3260 | reverse complement strand
GTTATTATTGTGAATCTATTTTATCAATAGCTTCATAATAATTATATAATGTAACTAATTCTTCTCTACTAACTTCCATCTCTATCGAACGTAACATTTTACGATATACACTATCTTCTAATAAAATAGATTCACAATAATAACATACTTTCTTTAAATTAGTTGAAAAATTAAAATTATCTCTTTTATAATATTCATGAACAAATCTGCTTCTATTATCTTCATCCTTTAAACAATAAAGTAAATCTAAAGCAACCAAAAAATAACCGATATTTGTTCCATTACCAACTTGTTCGAGCTTTTCAATCTTTTCTAATACATCATCAAGATTCATCCAATCACTCCTTAATAGTTGTAGTATAGCACAAAAACATAAAAGTACCAAATTTAGGTACTTTTATATTAATAAAGCTAAATCTTCTTTTAAATATGTAATATATATAAACAATAAATCGTAGTAATCTTCTTCAAATAATATATCTTTATTTTTAATATAGTATGAACTCTTCAATTTATCTATCTTTATTTTCTTTTTAGTACATAAATTTTCTATAACCATCAAAGTATCAGCC
>DEUO01000032.1:0-270 GCA_002362595.1 Caryophanales bacterium UBA3260 | reverse complement strand
TTTTAATCAATACTTCTCTTTTATCATTAATAGATAATTTATTATAACTTTCTATATATTCTTTCATATTTCACCTACATACTAATTTTCATATTATTATTTATTACAAATTTAGACCATTTAGAATTTCTTTCAAACTTTCTCTTAGAAATTAAGAATTCTTCTATACTACTATTTTTATTTAATTCTAATTCATCATTGTCTGTCAAGAATAAACATTTCTCATTTAAATAACTATAACATATATCTTTATATTTATTCTTTTCTTCT
>DEUO01000114.1 GCA_002362595.1 Caryophanales bacterium UBA3260 | reverse complement strand
CTACTTTTTGTTGACAACTTCAGAGTTATCCTGTTTTTTTGGTTAAAAAAATAGAAGCATTATGTGCTTCTATTTTCCACCAAAGGTTGGTTCTTCGTCATCATCAAGTAATGGCTTGATATATAAATCTATATATAGTTTTATATTTGTTTCTATTTCATCTAATTTAGTAACCATATTACGGATAACTGATGCTGGGATTGAGTAACCTTTTTTCTGCTCTGATATCTCAGCTGATAACTTTTCTGGAGAGAATTCTGTATCTGGGTCATTCATTTCTTCTCTTATTTCACGGCATACTTCTTGTAAGAATAGAATGTATAGATTTAATGTTTCAGTTGTCCAGTTAAGATTATCCATATTCATAAATGCAATTAACGATTCTTGATTTTTACCTAAATTTAATAATGTTATTAGTTTATTATACATTGCTGTTTTACTATCTGGTAATTGGACAGATGGTTTGCCAACATAAGAATCGTCATAGAATGGTCTTAACTCTTTACTACGACGAGGATGGCGTAATGTTCTTATGGCTTTAGCTTCAATTTGTCTTATTCTTTCGCGATTAACGCCAAAGTGTTTACCTACCTCTTCTAAAGTTTTTGGAGCTGAGCCGTCAAGGCCAAAACGCATTATTAGTACTTCTCTTTCACGCGGTTTTAAATCGTCTAAAGTATTTTTTATAACATCTTTTAAAACACTATTAAAGGTTTCTTCTTCGATATCAATACCTTCAGCTGGTATAGTATATTGATCTTCGTAATCATCTAATTGTCTGTAATCTTCAAATGTAGTTGGCATATCATTTTTATCTGTTGCTGGAATATCTTCTTCTAATGGTGGATATACACTAGACATAGGTACAACACCATCTAACATTTTATCATAATTAGCAATTTGTGTTGAACTTAAATTCATTAAACCTAAGTCAGCTAGTTCTTGTGGTGTTGCATTATAATCAGGAATACCAGCTTCGTCTCTCATTAATTTACGATAATATTTAATAGATTCTTTGTTTATAAAATTTTTCCAAGACATACCATATAATTCTTCAAAATGACTTTCGATATTTCTTACTATAACTGGTACAGCGAATGTACTAAAATGGAAACTTAAGGTATAATCAAATCTATTAATAGCTCTTATTAAACCTTCTATACCATATTGTTGGGCTTCATCTTTATCTAAAGGAATATTGTTAAAGAATCTTCTAATACACCAATTTACTAGTTTTACATTACATACTAGTAAGTCTTCACGAATATCTTCATATTCAAATTCTAGTTGGAATTTTTTGCTTTTTAGGTCTTTTTCGTGAGATTCTAATGAGGCTATTTTATTTTTTAATTCTAATTCTCTACCCTTTACACTTAAATATTTTAGATACATTTCATTTAATGATGGCATATCTTTAGGGTTAATATTATTACGTAAGAACATTTCTGTTATTTCATCATTATCTGTTATTGTATTAAGCATATTAATAGCAGATTCTATTCTTTTTATAAGATCTAAATCAAATGATTGTAATTCTTCTTCTACTTTAGCTAGTTCTTCTTTGAATTTATCAATATCTAAACTTGCAAGTTCATCTTTTATTTCGGCAAGACGCGCAAAACAAGCTGTTACTTCTTCTGGTTTTTTGGGGTATTTTTCAGGAAAGTTATGAGATAAATTAAGTAAACTTTCAGATAGTTCATCATAACTTCCATCTGGGGTACTATCTACTATCATTTCTGATTGACGATTATAACCAATAATTCTATTAATTAATAATTGCATTTGAGGATATGTTAAACTATAAGTTTCCGTTAATAAGGATAACGGAATGTCATTAGTTAAGTAATCATTTATTATTTTTTCTAATTCTACTTTGTCTTTTATTGTTTTTCCCATGTTCTCACTACTCTCTTATTTATATTATAACCTGTTTTTACTTTTTATTATAGCCTAATTTTTGCTTTTTACTAAATTCTAAAGTTGCTTTAACAGTTGCTTTACTATATAACTTTTTTAATTTTCTTAATTCTATTAGTTGCTCTTTGGTAAAAACTTCTGAACAAGTAAGATATAAGTTATTTAATCTTACTTCTTTTGGATCATCACTATTACCACAAGGGAATCTACCATTATTAATAATAAAGTTATAGAATTCATTATAAAAATCAGTTGGATTTGCTGGTATCATACTGTTATTTATTGCTTGATTTATAGATGAAAGATCTTGAGGTGATAATAGTCTTTCTGAATCTTTAAAGGCAATAGCTAATGATACTTCATCTTCTTCTCCACTACTTATTGAAGGGCGAATACCATTGTGACTAGTTATAAAATTAATATAACTATCTATAAGTTTTTGATGATTTATACCTCTACTTAGAAAACGATTATCGATATCTAAAGCTTTTATTGTATTTAAAAGAATAGATGATGTTGTATCTAGATTAGATAGATTAGAAAAATCACAGTATTCATCATATTCTTCAATAGTTAGAATTTCTGTTAATGGTTGTTTCGTTGACTTTAAACGAGCTAGTAAATCAGTAAAATATTCTCTAGATAGCAAACGTTTACGATATTCTTCTAGTTTGCGGCGTTCGCTATGCGGAATATTAAAAAAACTATCATCATAATTTGGAACTTGTTTAGGATTCCTAGAGATGGTTTCGCGTAAGCGGATTAAAGCTTCTTCTTCAAAAGTTCTAATTTTTTTAACATTTGTGAAAGGCTTAAATTCTTCTTTGTCTTCTTTTTTAAACATTTCTCTGCTACGCATTATATTTAATACGCGTTTTTCTAGACCATCTAAAGGAATTGATGAAGATATTTTATTTTTCTTTTCTACTATATACTGGCTTTGTTCTTCAGGCGTCACAAAGGCAGAAGATAATATTTTTTCTTCAAATGTTAAAGGTATAGAACGAGATATAAAAATATCAAGAAAATTAGTTAGTTTACTTCTGGATAATGTTTGAATATACTCGCGATAGAAAATGTCTAGTTTAGAAGATGATAGTGGTCTTTGATGATTAGAATCTAAATATTCTTCTAAAGCAGATAGAGATTTTGTTGCTTTTAATATCTCTTCTGCATAGATATTTAAAACATTTAAAGAATTAATATGGTCTTTTAGATTAGACGGAATAGAATCAACTAATGATTCTAATTCGGCAATATGTTTTTTAGTTAAGAATTTACTCTTAGAAGATATTCTTCCAATGATAGGTCTTTTATCAAAGTATTTATTTTCTGCTATTTGTTTTTTTAGTTCAGATATTAATTTATCTATATCTCTAATGGTCGTTATTTCAGTAATTAAAACATCTAAATCAAGACCATTTAAATTATAATCTTGACGATTGATAGATCTTATTAGACGCAATTCTGAATCAGTTATTTCTTCATAATTAGATAGTTTTTTTATAATATTTTTAATAAAGATAATTATTATATTATCATCTATTTTTTCGCCAGATATGACTTTTTCAAAGAAAGATAGTTCAATATTAAACGATTTTAAGATACTGCATACTTCTCTTATTTTGGTTGTTGATGATGAACTTATTTCTCTTTGATATATTAAAGCTAGTTCTGATTCTTCACTATTCTTTTCATCAGGTCTTCTACTATTTTTTAAAACAAAGGTTATATAACGATTAACGATATGAATTCCTTCATTTTGATTTTTTTCATAGAATGAAGAATATTTACCTAACTTAGATTTACGTTCTTCTAAAGACATATTTATACTTTTTGGTAAAGTAATATTTAAGATTAGTAAATGTTCAAATTGAGGAGTTGTTATACGTTCAGCATACTTATTTAGTGTACGAATTGCTTTATATACTTCTGTCTCTCCTATTAAAGTTTCTGGTAAAGCAAAGTTTTCTGTTGTATCAACATTTCTTTGATAGTTTTCTAGGGTCTGAATAGCAGATTCTATCTTATAATTAATATCACTATAGTTAGTAATGGTAGCTATTAATTTAGTATCTTTTAGAGAAATAGTATGTAATAATTTACGCATTACTTTTATTTCAATATAATCTAAAGGAATATCATTATTAATTTTTTCTTTTATTTTTAAGATATAAAGATTAATCATTTCTTTAGATGGATAGTTACTTGTTAGAACACTTTCTTCTACACTAGGAGAGAATGGATACTGATTAATTAAACGTGTTAGCTTAGATGGAGATAGTTCTTTTAAGTAGCGACGATATGTAGCATTAAGATTAAATTCATAAGGATCTTTAGATGAAGATGGACGACGACCATATTTATCATAGAAAGATAGGTATTCTTGAATAAAATCTTGATATTGTTTTTCTTTTAATTCACGGATTGTTTGACATGAACCAAGAAGAACTTTTCTCTTAGAAATAGGCATAGATATATCACGATTAAAGGGAATAGATAGTTTATTTAAACGTTCTATTTCTTCAATAGTAAGATTATCACTCATACGACATATATAGTTATATGCATTAATATAATCTTTAGCTAGACGATTATTGGCTAGTTCTTCTTTAAAATCTGTATTTGGATAAAAATTACGATATTCTTCTAGTTTACCTATGGCATAAATTATATTAGTTTGATTTATATATTTTTCATCTATTTCCTTTTCGATGGCATTTAGCTCATCAATGATATGTGTAGTATCATCTATTATTTCAAATCTTTTTAATATCTCATAATATAATTCTCTATTATCAGGGTCTTCGCTTGCTAGACGACGAGCATCACTAATCATTTCTTTGTATAGATTATATATAACATCGCTTTTAGAAATATTGTCGACAAAGTCGAATATTTTTATTTGTTTTTTGCGTACAGAAAAGGATAAGGCACGACCTATTTGTTGAAAGTAGACTATTGGAGATGTAGTTTTACGGAACATAAAGATACCATCTACGCCATCGATATGGAAGCCTTCATTAAAGATGTCGACCGCAAAGATTAAGCTTATTTCAGGACGTGGTTTAGAAAATTCTGCTATTTCTTCCATATTTTTGGATTTTTTTTGACCACTATGAGCAGAAAAAGTTTTTATAGGTCCAATGTCTTTAAACCATTCTGTTGCTTCTTTTTGTTTTCTTTTTAAGTCTTCTATAGATGAACAGAAGACAATATATTTTTCACCTTTAGATACATTATATTTTTTTAAGACATGAGAAATAGAACTTTCATATTCTAGTTTTTCGCCTATACTATCTAAGTCTTCAAATATCTTGCTTGTTTCTTGATTTCTTGGAATACGTTTTGTTTTTCTTTTGACTCTATCATACATTTCGACACATGAAGTTAATGAATTGATGTAAATTGGAGCTGGTAGGAGATTTTTTAAGATAGATGTTGAGACAGGTAATCTGCTTACAACATGACCATTAAAATAGATTTCACCAACATCTGTATAATCATCAAGATAACGTATTTTAGTTGCTGTTGCACCTATCATTATTTTGCCTTTTGTATTTAGAACATAGTCTTTAAGTTCTTTAACTTTAATACTCCATTTTTCGGCACCACAATGATGTGCTTCATCAAAGACAATACAATCATATTTAGAAATAATATCTTTCATATCATGTTTGATAATATTAGGATATATTAGAGTATCAAAGCATGTAAATTCTTTTCTATCTATTCCTAAGGTAGACATTTGATCGTCAAATAGTTGGGCAAACATTTCGTCATGCATAGAAATAAATAGAATACGTTTATTTAGGCAATTTTCATATAAGTATTTTAAAAGAATAAATGATTTACCGGTACCAGTTGCATGTTCAATAAGGGCTAAAGGATAATCATGTAGACCATTTAATAATTTTTGATAAGCTATTTCGTTATGTTCAAATAGGGAGATTTCTTTGGTTGGCATGCTATCCCTTCCCTTCTAAAATTTTATTTTATATTATTTATTTTTTTATATTCAATTAATGATTTTTGAATAGATATTTTGTTCTTATAAATATATAGAGCTAGTTCTGTTGATATATTATCC
>DEUO01000112.1:5709-6569 GCA_002362595.1 Caryophanales bacterium UBA3260 | reverse complement strand
TAATAGTTATATCATTTACTATAAACTCAATTATAAAATATCAAAGTAACAAAAATAAAGAGACAACAATAAAACTAACCCAACTTTATTCATCTGATTATAACATAACACCTATAAGTAAAGACTACTATATAGGATCGTATAAAGAAGGAACTATAGATGTAATAATAAATAATACTGGTCAAGAAATATTTTCATCTATTAAAGAAATACCTTATGAAAAAATCTATCGCTTAAAAGATGGTCGCTATCTAATATATAATAACTTAAATAATATACTTACAACTTATATATTTGATGGGCTAAACTTTAACGAATACCATATAATACCTGAAACCAAATATATAAAACCAATACTCTATAAAGGTCCTGAATACGATTATATTCTAGGTTTTTACGAAAACAAAGAAAATGATTTATATATTTATAATATTGATACATTAAATCCATCAGTTATAAAAAACAAATCAATTATTACTGATTCTAAAGAAGTAGATGCCTTCTATATAAATAACGAAAACTATCTTACAGTAAAAGACGAAACATCCATAGGTGTTATTGATTTTCTTGGAAACGAAATAATTCCTTCGCTATATCAAAATATAATAAGTACTAATAAAAATACTTTTATCATTGAAAAAAAAGAAAAATATGGTATTGTTGATTCTCATCATAACATATTGTTAAAACCTGATTATAAAGCAATAAAACCATATGATAAATATTATCTAGTAGTTAATTCTAATAATAAAATGGCTTTATTTGATGAAAACCTAAATAATTTAACTGGTTTTAAAATGAAATATGATCCATTATTAGAATATGACTTACGTAATACAAATTCCCTTTATATTAATAAA
>DEUO01000112.1:0-5460 GCA_002362595.1 Caryophanales bacterium UBA3260 | reverse complement strand
TCAAATTCCCTTTATATTAATAAACTTAATGGTAATATCTTAATTGCTAATAACTATCTTGAAGATACAAATGGTACTAAATATTCTAATCATGAATTATATATTATTAAAAATGATAAAATATGGCAGACAATTGAGCAAAAAGGATTTTATGCCGATACTTCTTTATATGTATATGATTCAAACTATAAAATAACTATTTATGATTCAAACTATGAGCATATTAGTGAAATACCACTAAACAATGTCTCTAAAATAGTAGATATTAAATCATTATCAGAAGATATCATTAAAATTGATTATCTTGATGAATCAAGCAATAAAATAACCAAATATTATAATAGTAAAGGAATAGAAACTGATAATAAGACATTAGAATATGGTGAATCAATCCATAATGATTACTTATTCCATGCTTATTTAAAAAAAGAAGATAATAAAGAAACATTAACTTTATTTACTAATGACTTTACCCAAAGCACAAATATTAGCGGATCTCATATAGAACTAATAGATGATTGTGTAATAGTAGACAATGCAATATATAAAATAGAAATATCAAAATAAAATATTCTATAACTAAAAAATACATGTTATAATGAAATGGTAATAGAAAGGAGTTAAACAATAATGGAAAACAAACTTAAAATAAATACTGGTTTAGCATCAATTATTTTAGTTGCCAGTTTATTTGCTGGATGGCAGACTATGTTAATAGTAACAATTCTTATGTTCTTATTCTGTGAAGTAGATGAAAGAGTTAAACAAGTTGCTACTAGTGTTATTACTTTTTATGTAGGATATACTATAGTAAGTACTGGTTGGACTATTATCATGAACGTCGCTGATTTAATAGTAAGCACTATTAATAACTTTGTTGCATATATAGTTAAGACATTTGAACTATATGACTTTGATATTAGTATTTTAATGACTCCATTAGGAATCATAATCAAACTTCTAGATAATGGTGTTTCAATACTACTATCTATTGTTAAACTAGGATTTGTAATAGGAATTTTGACTGGCAAACCATCTTCATCTAATCCACTATCAAGTAAGATTAATGAATATGTAAATAAAGCTATTAACTATGTTAATGGCAATGTAGCAAAATCAGCTCAGCCAATGCCACAACAACCAATGCCACAACAAGCTGCTCCAGTAAATAACATGCCTAATGTAGGACAACAACCAATGCCACCACAACAAGGACCTAATCAAAATATGTAAAAGCAATTACCAATAATTGCTTTTTTATTTTATAAAAAAATGTTCAAACTAGTAATAGTGGTGATAAAATGAAAAAATTAATATATATAATTCTTTTACTTCTATTACCTTTTACCATATTCGCTTATAGCGAATATATTGAAGTAGGAGGAGACACATTAGGTATAGAAGTAAATAGTAAAGGTGTAATGGTAGTAGGACTATATAAAATAAATGGTGTTATACTAAATCCTGAATTACAAGTAGGAGATAGAATAATTAAAGTAAATAATACCGAAATAAATACCCCAGAAGAACTAACTAATATCCTAAAAGAAAATTCATCTCCTAACAAAGCAGAAATAACTTATCTAAGAGATAATAAAGAACATAAAACGAATCTGAATTTATCATTATATCAAGGAAGTTATCGTACAGGACTATATGTAAAAGGAACAGTATTAGGAATAGGTACTTTATCATATATCGATCCTAATACTGGTGTATATGGCCTTTTAGGGCACTCCCTAAATATCTCAAATTCTAAGGAAAAAATGACTATCCGTAATGGTAATAGCTATGAAGCCATAGTAACAAGTTTTACTCGTAGTAGAGATGGAAATCCAGGTAGTAAAAACGCTAATATCATAAAAGAAAAAATATTTGGTAACATTAAATCAAATAGTAACTATGGTGTATTTGGTAAAACATCAAAAAAATCTACTGATAATAATCTAATGAAAGTAGGTAATATTAACGAAGTTAACTTAGGATATGCCACAATTTTAACAACTAATGTAAACAATAAAAAAGAAGAATACGAAATTAAAATAATAGAAATAGATCCATCTTCTAATGAAAAAAATATCTATTTTGAAATAGTAGATAAAGAATTACTTGATATGAGTGGTGGAATTGTTCAAGGAATGAGTGGTTCACCAATTATCCAAGATAATAAAATAATAGGCGCTGTAACTCGTGTTCTAATAGATGAAGTAAATAGAGGATTTGGTATTAGCATAGTAACAATGTTAGAAGAAGGAGACAAAATAGCGGATCTTAATTAAGATAATATATGGATTATATTATCTTTTAATTTGTGATAAAATATAATAGAGGGTGATAATATGAAAATAGAAGAAGGTATTGTAAAGGAAGTCTACTTAACCGATAATAGTAACGAAATAGGTTTTAAAGTACAAACTTCAAAAGAATTACTTAATATAATAGAATATCAAAATATCGATAATAGCAATATTTATAAAAATGATAAAGTAAAAGTAATAACTGATAAAATAAACAATAAAGAAGTAAAATATCTTTCTTCTCTTAAGGAGAATATAAATGTCTAACTCTATCTTTAATCTATATCCTCATAACCAAAAAGCACTAGATAGTATAGAAAAGCACTTAAAAAAAGGTGAAAATAGAATAGCTATCTTACACGCAACTGGTACTGGTAAATCATATATCACATTAAGCTTAATAAATAATCACCCTAACAAAAAAATACTAGTATTAACAAGATATAATAGTATAATAGAACATTTTCATGAAATTATAGCTCATAATCCCCAAATAGATCAAAAAACTTTTTTAGCTAATACAACATTCTTAACATATAATTCCTTAGTTAATCTAAGTAAAGAAGAACTAGCAAACTTAGATATAGATATATTAGTAACAGATGAATTTCATCATATTGGAGCTCCTGTATGGGAAAATCGTATTAGAACCATTGAAGAAACGCATCCTAATTTAAAAATAATAGGTACTAGTGCATATTCTATTCGTAATCGTTCTACTCCATATGAACGTAATATGGCTGAACCAAATGGTGATGAAATCTTCTCAGATAAAGTATTTAGTTACTATACATTAGTAGATGCTATGCTTGATGGAATACTACCTATTCCTAGATATAAAACAGCTGCTATTGCTTTAAATTCATTCTTAGATTCTATTGAATATAAAGTAAAAACTCACATATCAGAAACAACATCTACCTACCAAGTATATATAAATATGATAAATAAAATACGTAATAAGTTAAATCTATCTCAAGGAATGGATGATTTATTAAAAAGAAATTTACATCTAGGAGATAAATACATATATTTTTGCCCTTCTAATACCTCAGCCAATGAAGACAATATCGATAAAATAATATCTGAAACTAAAGATAAATTATTAAGTCTCGGTTATAAAGAAGACGATATCATCTTTTATAAAACAACTAGTAAAGACCCTATATCAGGTGCTAAAAATAGAGATGCATTCTATCATGATAATGACTTAGAAGGTAATAACGCCAGTAAAAAGCTCCGTATTATGTTCTGTATTAACCAGTATAATGAAGGAGTTCATGTTCCAAACCTTACTGGAGTAATACTAGGTCGTGGTACTAGATCAGATATTGTTTTCTTTGAACAAATAGGTCGTGCTTTATCTATTAGAGGTAATACTAAAGAACAAATTGCTTTATACGAAAAATATACTATCGAAGAACTAAAAAGAATCTGTGATAAAGAACAAATCCCATATAATGATAATATGTCTAAAGAAGATATAATAGAAAGAATAATATCTCCTCTTATAATAGATTTAGCAGGTAATTTTACATATATTAGAGATTTAATAAATAATCTAAAAAATGAAATAAATAAGAGAAAAAGTAATTCTAAAACTCATTCTATGATATCTACATCTCTAACTGATGAAATCTTTGATATTGAAATAATAGGTGAAGATATCTTTAATATCTTAGAAGGCTTAAATAAAACTTTTTCTCCTCATACCTTTGAAGAAATATATAAACTAGCTACTAATTTCTATATACATTATGGTCATTTAAACATACCACGTAATTTCAAAACCGATGATGGTATTACCTATCAAGAATTTGGTTACTCATTAGGAGAATGGCTATCAAGACTACGTTATTATAAAAATAAAGGTAACTTAGAACAAGAATATATAACTAAATTAGAAGAAATTGGTATAACATGGCGCCTTACTAAGAACTTTGAAGAAGCATATTTATTATGTTTAGAATACTATAATGAACATCATAATCTTGATATTCCTTATAACTATAAAACTAAGGATGGATATAATTTAGGATCATGGATAACTAATATTCGCCGTCGTAAAAAACTAAATGAATTAACTGAAAATCAAATAAGAAGATTAGAAAAAATAGGTATGAATTGGTCACTTATACAAACATTTACAGAAAGTTATAATCTATTAAAAGCCTATTATAATTATTATGGTAATATAGATTTACCTCCTAACTTTAAAACTAATGATGGAATCAATTATAGTGAAGATGGCTTTAATTTAACAGAATGGCTTAATAATCAAAAAAATAGTTATAATAAAAACATTTTAAGAAAAGAAAAGATAAAACTTTTAGAAGATTTAGGTATAATATGGCCTGATAAAGAACCAAAACAAGATAACTTAACATGGGATGAATATTATTCGTTAGCTAAAAACTACTATAATACATATCATAATTTAAAAGTTAAAAGAGAATTTAAAACTAAAGATGGTGTAAATTATGATGAAGAAGGATATTCATTAGGTCGTTGGATATCACGCCAAAGAGTTAATAAAAGTAAGGGTAAATTAAGTAAAGAACAAATGGAATTACTAGATAAAATAGGTATGATTTGGAGTATCGAAAATTTATATAAAACATGGGATGAAGCTTACCAAATAGCATTTAACTATTATAAAGAATATGGCAACTTAAATGTTCCAATAGATTATCGTACAGAAGATAATTATAACTTAAGTAGCTATTTGTATCAAAATCGTAAAAAAAGAGAACAAGGATTACTAACTGAAGAACAAATCCATAAATTAGACTTAATAGGAATGATATGGAATCCTACTAATAATTATGATCGTATTAAAGAATTACTTCATAAAGTCGGCTTAAACCCTCGTAAATACTCTATGCAAGTACGTAGTTTATCTTTCTTAGAATTCCAAGCAAAATTAAATTTTATTCAAGAAAATAACCTTCCTTTAGTAGAAGATAATAAATTAAATAAAATATTTAATATGGGTATAGAACTATTTGAACAAACATATTCTGTAAAATTAAGTTCGCTTATTGAAATAGAAAAAGGAAGGACTAAATAATATGTGGTTAAGAGAATACTTAAATGATACTGAATATCTTCTAATACAAGATAAATATTTTATTTAATTTATTATCTTCTACTAAAGGAAGGT
>DEUO01000069.1 GCA_002362595.1 Caryophanales bacterium UBA3260 | reverse complement strand
ATTAGTATGATTTTTATTAGTTCAGAAAATTATTTAGTTACATATTATATCTTATTTATTTATAGTTTCTTTAGCTATTTAGTAGTCTTTATTGCTAAATTAATTAACGACTTACTACTAAAAAAAATATTTAAAAATGACCAAGAATAACTATAATATTGAAAAGATAATTGATTCTTTAAATAATAAAAATCATACTAATTTTATTACAAGAAAAGAACTTAACCAAGTTACATGTCGCTTAAATAAGAATTCATATGAAATATACGAACTATATCCTGAATCTAATAAAGTAATATTATATAAAAAAGAGTTACCAGATATAAAATTATATAAGATAGAATGTAAAAATAACCTTCGTCATCAAGATATTCTTGGTGCTATCTTTTCTATGCAAGTAAGTGAAGATAGCTTTGGCGATATTATTAAACATGACAATAACTTCTATCTATTCTTACTTCCGCATTTAGAAAACGACTTTAAATGCAACTTAACAAATATCAGAGATTATAAAATAGAGTTAATTGAAGAAGATTTATCATATGCTAATAATTTTAAACAAGAATATAAATTAGAAGAATATATCGTATCTTCACTACGTATTGATAATATCGTAAGTACTATTACTCATGAAAGTAGAAATGAAGTATTATATCATTTTAAAAATAAAGAAATAATACTAAATTATGAAGAAAATATAAAACCAACTAGAATAATTCACGAAAACGATGTTTTTAGTATCCGTAAATATGGTAAATATAGATATTTAGGTATCATAAAAACTACTAAAAAGGGTGGATTTATCATCTCAATAGAAAAATTTATTTAAAAAATAATAGAAAAAATTGCTAATTTTTAAAATATGTTGTATATTAACTACATCGAATGGGGGAAATCTGATATGATGGAAGGCGTAAGACCAGGCGAATATAAAACAAACAACGATGAAGCCAAAGATAATAATAACAATAATAAAATGAAAAAGAAGGGTAGAACTGGCGGTAAATTTGCTAAACGAGTAGTTAGTGTAGTTCTTGCTGGTGCTGTGTTTGCAGGAGGATTTGCTGCATATCATGGATATAAACATTTTCGTTCAGATCAAAGAGCAAAAAGCTTAATTGAAGCATACACTAACGAAGAAGGATTCTGTACATTACCAAGCGAGGTTACAGTTAATAAAGCTTACGATATAGTTTATACATCAGGTTCTAGCTTAGCAAAATATCTAGAAAAAAATGAAGTTAAATATTGCGAAGTTTTAGATGAATACTATACTATAGATGGTAGTGAAATAGCTATTCTTACATTTAGTTCATCTACTCATGTATTAGAACCAGCCACTAAAGTTTCATACGATGGATTTGAAGTTTATATGGCTCCAGAAGGTTATGTTTTAGATGGTAAAATGTGCTATAAAGATACTGATGAACAAATAGTTAAAGTAGTTCCAAAAAATCCTAATGGCTATAGCAATTATGCTCTAGAAGGATATGAAAATGCAGAATTAATAGACGTTAGAGAAGTAATTACACAACCATTCTCATCAATAGTTGATTTAGCTCTTATCTGCGATGTACCAGATAGTGCAACACTAAATGAAGAAAATGAATGTACTGCATCATTAAAATTAGCACAAAGAAAATAATAATTTAATAAAAAAAGTCTTGTTATAAGGCTTTTTTTTTGCTACAATATAGTCGGCTTTAAAAAGCAAATAGACATGTCTGTGGATTTATTATTCTAGTGCCGTCAAGGTGAGTAATAAAGAAGAAACAGTCAGAAGTATAACGAAGGAGGGAATTTTTATGGCCGTAGTTTCTTTAAGTTATTTATTAGAAGCTGGTGTACATTTTGGACATCAAACAAAAAGATGGAATCCAAAAATGAAAGAGTACATTTATACAACAAGAGATGACATTTATATTATCGATTTACAAAAAACATTAAGTAAAATCGAAGAAGCATATGCAGAAATCAATAGCATTGCTGCAAATGGAGGAACATTCCTATTTGTAGGAACAAAAAAACAAGCTCAAGAAGCAGCTAAGGAGAATGCCCTTAGAACAAATTCTTACTATGTTACAGAAAGATGGTTAGGAGGAACATTAACAAACTTCCGTACTATTAGAAGTAGAGTAAAACGTCTAGAAGAAATAGAAAACATGGAAAAAAATGGTACATTTGATGTTTTACCTAAAAAAGAAGTAATAGAGTTAAAGAAAGAATACGAAAAACTAAACAAATTATTATGTGGTATTCGCGAAATGAATAAATTACCACAAGCTTTAATTATTGTTGATCCTAAAAAAGAATTAAATGCAATAAGAGAAGCAAGAAAATTAAATATACCAATCTTTGGTATTGTAGATACTAATTGTGATCCAGACGACGTTGATTATGTTATTCCAGGAAATGACGATGCTGTTCGTGCTGTAAAAGTAGTATTAGGTGTATTAGGAAACGCTATCGCAGAAGCTAATGGTGGCGAAATAATTGATTACATTACTGAAGAAGACAAAAAAATTAAAAAAGATTCTAAAGATGTAAAACCAACTAAAGAAGAAAAAGTATCAGAAAGCGAAGAAGCTCCTGTTGCTGAAAAGGTTGAAGAAAATAAAGAAGAAGTAACTGAAGAAGTAGAAGTTTCTAGTGAAGATTTAAGCTCAAAAACTTTAACTGATTTAAAAGCAATGGCTAAAGAAGCTGGAATAAAAGGCTTTTCAACAATGAAAAAAGATGAATTAATTGCATCTTTAAGTGAATAATTTTATAGAAAGAAGGGTTACACTATGATAAGCGCAAGCTTAGTAAAAGAACTTCGTGAACAAACTGGCGCAGGTATGATGGACTGTAAAAAAGCATTAACTGAATGTGACGGAAACATCGAAGCTGCTATAGATTGGTTACGTGAAAAAGGTATCGCTAAAGCCGGTAAAAAAGAATCAAGAATTGCTGCTGAAGGTTTAGCAGATATCTTCGTTAATAAAAACAGAGCTGTTATGATAGAAATCAATGCTGAAACAGACTTTGTTAGCAAAAATGATGAATTCAAGGATTTAATTAAAACTGTTGGAGAAACTATATTAAATAGTGATGCCAAAACATTAGAAGAAGCTAATGCATTGCCATATGAAGATGGTACAATCAAAGATTTAATGATTGCAAAAACATCTAAAATAGGTGAAAAATTAGACTTCCGTCGTCTTGCTGTAATTGAAAAAAATGACGACGAAAACTTTGGAACATATTTACATATGGGTGGCAAGATTGCTGTTGTAACTGTTGTTAAAAATGCTTCAGAAGAAGTAGCAAAAGACGTTGCAATGCAAGCAGCTGCTATGAAACCAAAATACGTTTTCAAAGAAGACGTACCTGAAGAAGAAGTAGCTCGTGAAAGAGAAATTCTAAAAGAACAAGCAATGAATGAAGGTAAACCTGCTGATATTGCTGAAAAAATGGTTGAAGGAAGAATTAATAAATTCTTTAAAGAAATATGCCTTTCAATGCAAGCTTTCATCAAAGATGGCGATATAGATGTAACTAAATACGTAACTAACAATGGAGGAGAACTTGTTGGTATGAGAATGTTTACTGTCGGTGAAGGCGTTGAAAAACGTCAAGAAAACTTCGCTGAAGAAGTAATGGCTCAAATTAATAAGTAATAAATTAGACACTTTTTTAACAAGTGTCTTTTTTTATTAACAATAACCTCATATAATCGTGCTATAATATATAAGAGGAAGTGGCTTATGAATTCTAAAACAAAACAAATAATTCGCAAAATAATATATGCAATTCTATTTATAGCTATGATAGCATCATTCATTTACTTAAGCGAAAAATATGCTGATAATAGTAAAGTAAAAGTAATGACCATTAATGACTACTACGAAAACATCTCATCAGATAAATTTAATATTTTAAGAGGTTCAGAATTCGTTTCAACCCTAAAAAGAGAAAAGGGCATAGTTTTTATTGGTAGCAATACATCAGAATATTCTAAAAAATATATAGAAATCTTAGAAAGTGTTATAGATGAAATAGATGATTTAAATTCTATTTATTACTATAATATTAATTCAGATAAAAACCAAAAAAATGCTACATTTTACGAAATAAGAGACTTATTATCAGATAGCTTAATTACAACTGATAATAGTAAAAATAATCTTCTAGCTCCAAGTTTATATATCATTAATAAAGGTGAAGTACTATACTATAATATTGAAACTGTAGCTATGAAAAATACAGATACAGCTAAAAACTACTGGACTGAAGAAAAAGAAACTCAATTTAAAGATGAATTAAAAGAAGCAATTAACAAATATTATTTGAATTAAATCGTAATATAATTTATAATATAAGAGATAAAGGAGAAGAAAGAAAATGATAGACCAAGAAGTCGAATTAAATATGATGCATGCTCTAGAAGTTATGGAAACAAGATTAAATACCATAAGAGCAGGCCGTGCAAACCCTGTAATATTAAATGGAATAATGGTTGAATATTATGGAACACCAACACCTATCCAAAGCCTAGCTAATATTACTGTTCCAGAGGCTAAAACTCTAATGATTAAACCATTTGATAGAGGATGCCTAAAAGACATTGTAAAAGCTATTAATGAAGCTAATTTAGGAATAAATCCAACTGATAATGGTGAATGTGTAATTCTATCTATTCCTCAATTAACAGAAGAAACAAGAAAAGATTATGTAAAACAGGCTAAACAAATAGCAGAAGAAACAAAAGTAGCATTAAGAAAAGTTCGTCAAGAAGCAAATGATGATATCAAGAAAGATGAATCTATTCCAGAAGATCAACAAAAGAAAATGCTTGATGAAGTTCAAAATTTAATTAACGAATATAACAAACAAGTTGATGAAAAGCTAAAAGCTAAAGAAGACGAATTAATGCAAGTATAAAAGCAATAACTGATTGCTTTTTTTTATGAATTATTTTATAATAATACCCACTACGTATAGGGGGATTACTATGCCAGAAGAAACAATAGATTATGGAATAAAATATCAAATAATAAAACTTAAGGACGATTTATTTTTCTTAAGACCAATTGGTCTTGTTGAAGGCTATGCATCAGCAAATACTTTCTATAATGAAAAAGAACATAAAATATTAAATTCTGCAACAGATTTAGCAGGTGAAGAAGTAGTCGATTCTGTATTTAGTGCTAGTGCATTAAAAACATTATATGATTTTGATGATATATCATTTATAAAAGAATATTTCCTAGCAGAAGAAAAAGATAAAGTAGAAATTATAGTTGTTCGTGCTGGTAAAATGCAAAAATTAAAGATAGATATTAGATTATTTGAAGAATTAAAAATTGTCGAGAACTTCGAAATAGAACAAGGGAAACCATTTGTAAGTCTTAACGAAACTGCTATTGAAGATTTATTAAGTACTACTAATGTCGATGATATGCGTGCTAAACTATTACGTTATCGCTCGCTTGTTCAAAATATAAAAAGTCGTGAAAAAAAAGATGGGACAACTAAAATAGTAGTTCAAAATGGTTCAATAACTCAGATTGAAAATCGTGGAAAAATCATAACATCTAAAGCAGAGCACACTTTAGGTACTGCAACTCAAGCTAAAGTAGGAGCATCAAGCGTTTTAGGAAGTGATATATCACTATCCGGTCTAGAACAATACATCAAAGAAAGAGTATTTGGTCATGATACTGAAATAAGGAAACTATCTAAGACAATTATTATGAATTTTACAGCTGAAAGTGGTGAGAAAAACGAACCAATCCTACTACTAGGTCCAACAGGAACAGGAAAAACAGAAACAATGCATGCAATAAGCAGTTACCTAAACATTCCCTTAATAGAGGTGAATTCTGTTAATTTGGTTCCCCAAGGAATAAAAGGTATGTCATTAGAAGATTGCTTATATTCATTAATTGTTTCGTGTAATTACGACCTAGAAAAAGCTCAAAGGGGTATTATCTTCTTCGACGAATTCGACAAGTTAGGATTAGTTAGTAATGAATACAAATCATCTGTATCACAAATTTTGCTAAAATTTATTGAAGGAAGCACTTTCCTTGTAGATAAACCAACAGATGATTACAATTTTGATACAAGTATGTTAATAAAAATATTTGCTGGCGCTTTTTCAAATTTATTTGATAGAGATAAAAAAATAGGTTTTGGTTCAACAGAATCCCAAACTGTATTTAAACCTCAAAATATTACAGAAAAAAAATATTTTGGCAAAGAATTAATTACTAGAATTCCTCATATAATATTATTTAGTGAATTATCATACGATGATAAAAAAAGAGCAATATTATCTTCTAAAATTAGCGAATATTTAATTAAACAACAAAGATATAGAAGACAATTTGGAGTAGAATTAGAAGCAAATGATGAATATATAACAGCATTATTAGCAAAATTAGATAAAGAACAAAAAAGTATGCGTGATTTAAATAACTTAATAATATCTACTTTAGATGAAGCAGAATACGAAATGTTATCTAACCCACATAAGTATAAAAAATTAATTCTATCAGCAGATACAGTATCAGATAATACTAAATTCAAATTATTATAAAAATAACGGACAATTAATTTACATAATAAAACTTGATTTTTCTAAATATTATGATATAATTAATTTGTTCCGTTAGTTATGACCTCGTAGCTCAGCTGGATAGAGCAATCGCCTTCTAAGCGATCGGTCGAGAGTTCGAATCTCCCCGGGGTCACCACTTGATTAATAAATCCCATATTTATGGGATTTTTTAAATTCCTTTAAATAATAAAACATACTTTTATAATGACATATCCCGTTGATGTGGAAAAGTAGTATAAATTATTAAAATGATGTCTAGCATATTATCTAGAAACATATCAGAAATGTTTGATATTTTTTAGAAATAAAGACAGATTATAATTTTTATAATGTGAAAAATATAGAAATAGAATATTATAAAAAGTAAAAATAAGAGAA